>JBMNSO010000096.1:0-6501 GCA_050945235.1 Mahellales bacterium | reverse complement strand
TTACATCTATTCTAAAGACCGCTAAAAGCCTGAATATAGATACAGACAATATCTTTGGACCAAACTATAACTTTTTTATAGAAATATATAAATTCAAAAACATTGTAAATGTTAAAAACTGGCTTTGCAACATATGTACAAGGATAATGGACCATATATCCGTAGAGAGACAGGATACATGCGACTTAATAGTGGCGCGGGCAAAGGAGTATATACGCCTTAATTACCATTGTAGCGATATATCCATTAACAAGGTATGTAGTTATTTGCATATCAGCCCAAGTTATTTCAGTTCAATATTCAAGAAAAAGACTAAGGAAACTTTTATATCCTATCTGGCAAAGTGTAGAATGGAGGCAGCAAAGGAATTACTGCGGATAACCGATATGAAGACCTTTGAGATAGCAAAAAAAGTAGGTTATGCAGAACCCAATTATTTCAGTTATTGTTTTAAAAAGCACTTTGGAATGTCACCTACTGAATACAGGAACAACGGATAAGAAAATAAAGTTGTTAGGAGATGGCGGGTTGAGGGAGAGGGTTGTTGGGATTGCAAAATCCATGGCACGTTTGACAAGCGATGCTTTCAAGGTTAAGAGCCTACGGTCCATAATAGCACTATCCATTACCCTGATTACAATTGTATCTATGCTCTTGGTGAGTATCGCCCTGTATAATAAATTCTCCAAAACGGCGGAGGAAAACGCAGCCATCAGTACCCAGCAGGTTATGGAACAGGTGCATATCAACCTGGAACATTACCTGAAGACCATGATCGAGATTTCTAATCATATAAATTTCAAGATTTATATGAGCGACCAGATTCCTAATGAAGATTTTAATAGGATGCTGGATGTGCTTACCGGTACCAGGGATGATATTGTTACCCTTGCGTTGTTTTCAGATAGCGGGCAGCTAGTGGCTGCAGCGCCGTTATTACCGTTAAAGAAGGATGTAAACGTTACCCACCAGAATTGGTTTATTATGGCGGAGCAAAAGCCCCACCGGCTTTTCTTTTCTGCCCCCCATGTGCAAAACCTTTTTAAAGGCCAGCATAACTGGGTGGTATCCCTAAGCAGAAATATTACCTTCTATGCCATGGACCAGGGGATGTCTGGGGTATTATTGGTAGACATGAATTTCAGGGCCATTGACCAGCTATGCAGCAAGGTAAGCCTGGGAAAAAGAGGATATATATATATTATGGATGCCTATGGAAACATAATATACCATCCCCAGCAGCAGTTGGTGTATATGGGTCTGAAGGAGGAAGATACCCAAAAAATAATGAGCCTTCCGGATGGAAGCTACCTCGAACCTCAAAATGGAGAGAAATGTTTGGTCACCATTAAAACTGTCAATTATACAGGGTGGAAGATGGTAGGCGTCTCCTATATGGAGGAAATGGTTGCAACCAGAAAGGAAATCAATGTTTTTTTAGTATGGATAGTAGTTTTTGGCATACTCTTTGCAATCTTTATCTCCCTATTTATTTCCGCCAGGATATCAAAGCCCATAAAAAGGCTGGAACGATCTATGATGATGGTGCAGGATGGCCGGTTTGATATAAATATTGATGTCCGGGGCGATGACGAGGTTGAGCACTTATCAAAAACCTTTAACATTATGGTGGCAAGGATAAGACAGTTGATGAAGCAGATAGTAACAGAACAGGAGGCAAAGAGGAAGAACGAGTTCGCCGCTTTGCAGGCCCAGATCAATCCCCATTTTCTCTATAATACACTGGATTCCGTCGTATGGATGGCGGAAAACGGTGAGGATGAGGGTGTTATTACCATGGTAACATCCCTGGCGCGGTTGTTTAGAATAAGCATCAGCAGGGGAAATACCATTATACCTCTTTGGCAGGAGTTGGAGCACGCCAAAAATTACCTAATAATTCAAAAGATGAGGTATAAAAACAAGTTCGATTACGAGATATATGCCCAACAAGAAGTACTGGAATGCCAGACCTTAAAGCTGGTACTGCAGCCCTTGATAGAGAATGCCATATACCATGGCATCGAGCCCATGGCCGACAAGGGCATGATCGAGGTATCGGCGGCCGCAGTAGGCCAAAGGCTGCTCCTTCGGGTGAAGGACAATGGCGTGGGTATGGATGATGGGACCTTGAAGGGCCTGCTGGACGGAAGGGTTGAAGGCAAAACCCACTCCGGGATGGGTATAAAGAATGTTCATGACAGGATACAGCTCTATTTCGGTAGGGAGTTCGGCCTTGATATAGAAAGCGTTGAAGAAGAAGGCACAACGGTGAAGGTATGGCTGCCCATTGACTGGAAGGAGGGGCGATAAAGCATGGTAAGGCGGGGTTGGTTAATAATAGTACCGGTACTATTGATAGGTTGTTTACTGCAGGGGTGCTTGTACCAGGCTGATTTGAACAGTGCCAACAATAGGAAAACCATAGCCTTTATAACAAAAAATAGGGGCGGTGATTATTGGGACACAGTTAAAATCGGTGCTGAAACAGCTGCCCGGGAGTTTGGTGTCAATATCCATTTCAGTGCACCCGATAACCAGGAGGATATACAAAGGCAAATTCAACTGGTTAATTACGCTTTGGAAGACGGGGTGGATGCCCTGGTGTTGGCACCCAGCGATGATCAGTTATTAGTGGAGGTAACCGAGAAGGCGTATGCCATGAAGATACCGGTCATAATAATAGATTCACAGGTGAACACGGACAAATTCCACTGCTTTATTGCCACCGATAACGTGGAACTAGGTGAAAAGGTAGGGAATGAGCTTGTTAAGATAGCAGGTCCCAACTGCCATGCCGCGCTTTTAAGCTTCAGGAAAGGTGCAGGCAATGCCCTACAACGGGAAGAAGGGTTTTACAATGTAGTATCAAAACACCGTGGAATAATAATAGATGTTAAGGAATACTGTCTTCTTGATACGAACTATGCCCAGAGGCTGACTAGAAAAATTCTTGCAGACTATCCCAGGATTAATGCCGTTGTGGCCTTTAATACCGAATTATCCGTCGGAGCAGCCCGGGGAATAGAAAACATGGGCAAAGCGGGAGAGGTTAAGCTAGTTGCTTTAGATAACGCGCCGGAAGCCATTGAGTTTTTAGAGGACGGGATAATTCAATCGATGATAGTACAAAACCCTTTCAGCATGGGCTACCTGGGGGTCAAATATGCCGTCGATGCGATGGAAGGTAAGAAGACACCCCGTTATGTAGATACGGGATCCAAGGCAATCAATAAAAATAATATGTATTTCATGGAGAACCAAAAACTTCTGTTTCCCTTCGTTAAGTAAACCCGAAAAGATAATAGTTTTTTTATATAACTCAGTAGGATTTTGTATTAAGTTTACCGATCTTTGGTGATATCATAATAACTGAGGTAGAATCCTTCTGACTTGCTTTGGTAAACCCAAGGCTTTCTAACATATGGGGCCCTTTATGTTAAGATGCCGAACACACCCTTGGTTATTCAAAAATACCGTTTAATTGAATAAAATAAAGGAGGCAGGTTCAAAATGATACTCAGAAAACGGAGATTTATACTGGTTTGGGCCTTGATCCTGTGCCTATGTCTGGTACTATCCCTTACTGGCTGCGGGCAATCGGGTGCAACCGGTTCATCTACCGATGCTGGTTCCCAGGCCGGTGGCAAGCACTTCAGCGACGTATCCATTGTTTTCTTCCCCGGCGGCAGCGAAGGAGATAGTTTTGCTTCTGTAGTTTACAGGGGTGCAAAGGCTGCCGAGAATGACCTGGGATGCAAGGTTGAATATGTATGGTCCGAATGGCAACCCGACAAAATGATTGCCCAGTTTAAGGATGCCATTGCGAGAAATCCGGACGGTATAGCCGTAATGGGTCACCCCGGCGTGTCAGCATACGAGCCCTTGGTTGATGAAGCTATTTCCAAGGGTATTATAGTAACAAGCCAGAATTCCAGTCTACCGGAGTTAGAGGAAAAATATAAAGCCCAGGGTTTTGGGTATGTAGGTCAAGAATTGTATGCATCAGGGGTTATGCTGGCAAAGGGTGCCGCCAGCAGGGCCGGGATACAAAGCGGAGACCGGGTACTGGTTTGGGGCCTTTTGGGCCAGGAGAGCCGCGGCCTTAGGACAAAGGGCTGCGTAGACGCCTTGACCGAACTGGGAGCAGAGGTGGATTATATAGAAATATCCAATGAAATAAATGCAGACGCTTCCCTGGGTACCCCGGTGGTTACCAGTTACTTATCAAGCAATCCTGATGCAAAAATGATAATTACCGACCATGGTGCTCTAACCTCAACCCTTGGCACCTATTTGGCGGCAGCTAATAAAAAGCCGGGCGATGTATTCGGTGCCGGGTTTGACTTAAGTGCGGCCACTGCCGATGCCATCAAGGAAGGTTGGGTAGGTGCGGTCCTTGACCAGCAGCCGTGGTTACAAGGGTATCTGCCCATACTCCAGTTATGCCTGACCAAGAAATACGGATTTTCAGGACTGCACATCGATACAGGAGCGGCTATTATCGACGAAACCAATATAGACTTTGTGGCACCCCTTGCCGAAGAAGGTATCAGATAAAAGGGTATGAAGTTGTTGGGGGACATTCCTTTCTATATGCAATGCTGTTTGCTCGGGGGCATGTCCCCTTCCTTAAAATTAGACATTTAAGGCAGGAAGTTTGATTTAAAGAAGGAGAAAGAAATGGTTGAAAACAGCAAAAAAGAACAACTGCTTACCATGGTAAATATCCATAAATCCTTTGGCGGGGTTGAAGTGTTAAAGGATATAAACCTTGAGATAGGCAACAATGAAATAGTAGGCCTTGTGGGGGACAATGGTGCCGGAAAATCCACTCTTATAAAAATTATAACAGGGGTACATGCCCCCTCTTCAGGGGATATCTATTACAAGGGCCAAAGGATTACATTACATTCTGTTAAAGAGTCAAGGGAATTGGGTATAGAAACCGTTTATCAGGAAAGGGCACTGGCAGACCAACAGTCCCTGTGGAGGAACATATTCGTGGGCAGGGAACTCACCAATCGTTTTGGCTTTCTGAAGGTAAAAAAGCAGAAAGAGGAAACGGAGCGGCTTATGCGGGAACATATGGGCTATACCTCCAAGGCGATAACGGTGGATACAGAGGTAAAAAACCTGTCGGGAGGCGAGAAACAGGGAGTAGCCATAGCCCGGGCATTGTTTTTCAATGCCGACCTGATAATCCTCGACGAGCCCACGGTGGCGTTATCCCTTTCCGAAACCCAGAAGGTGCAGGAATTTATTCTAGATATTAAAAAGCGAGGGAAATCAGCTATCTATATCAGCCATAGCATATACCAACTCTATCCTGTATGTGATAGGTTCATTATTCTGGATAGGGGAAAGATAGCAGGACAGTTTCTGAAAGATGAAATATCCCAGGATGAGCTGGTGGAAAAAATGATTAAGTTGGCTGAAACGGGGAAACTGGCATAAGGCTTCCCTGAAAAATATAGTGTGAAGAGGATTTTGAGCATGTTAAAAACAGGAACTAATCTGATAAAAGGTGAAAAGTTTAAGGCTTATAGGATTGAATTAAGTATATTGGCGGTATTCGTTATTGTCTTTGCCTTGTTTTTCATTGGAAACCCAAGGGTTTTCACCGGTTTTGATATTTATTATTCATTTATGTCTACCATACCCTTTTTTGGTATCATGGCCCTGGCTATGACACTGGTTGTCACCCTTGGTGAGATGGATTTATCCTTTCCCTCGGTGTTGGCCTTTTCTTCCTGGATATTTGGGATGGTCTTTGTAAGTACGGGCAGTATATTGCTGGCGGTGATAGCATGTCTAGCCACCGGTGTGGTAGCCGGGCTACTTAATGCCCTGTTGATAGTGAAAATAGGGATTCCGTCCCTTGTAACCACAATCGGTACCCAGTTCTTTTTCAGAGGCTTGGTAAATGTCTGTGCTTCAGGGGAAGGTATTTCCCTTGTTGAGGCCAAGGAAACCTTTATTTATAAAATATGCGTAGGCAGGATAGGGGGGTTGATTCCTGCTCAGGCTATATGGATGGTGGCATTGGCAATCGGTTTTTGGCTGATTTTCAACCGCCACAGGTTTGGCTCTCATGTATCCTTTGTAGGTGATAACAAGGATAGTGCCATAATGATGGGCATAAATGTAAATAGGGTTAGAACACTGGTATTTATCCAAATGGGCTTTTTCGCAGCCCTTGCAGGCATATTGTCCAACCTTGAGGTTACCTATTTCTGGCCCAGCCAAGGTCAAGGGTATATGTTAACGACGTTGGCTGCGGTATTTATCGGCGGGACATCGGTATTCGGCGGTAAGGGGACCATGATCGGTACCTTTATTGGTACACTGATAATCGGTTCCCTAGAGGCAGGGATAATAGCGATAGGACTAGATGGCTTCTGGATTCAGGTTATATACGGGCTTATTATAATGATATCGGTATCCATCTACGCACTGCTATTAAAAAGAAGAGACTAATGTTTGGGGTCAGTTTGGGGG
>JBMNSO010000095.1:0-6546 GCA_050945235.1 Mahellales bacterium | reverse complement strand
TGTGCTGCCTTAAGTATGAACAGGATATGTATGAGTGTATAAGGAAGAAGATGCCCAAGGCAAATAGCCAGGTGGAGACCCCCAATGGCGTAGGCGTGGTACTGGAAACCAATTGCCTTAGGGAACTAGTGAAGGTCAAACTGGAGTCAGAAGACGATGAGATAGTGATAAAGGAATTTCATATCGACAAGATCAGACCGATATCCACAACAAATCAGGATGATGACGACGATCTGGACGCGGAAATAAGCGAAGAGATAAAGTCCATGCTGGATGAATAGCCAAGATAAATTAAGTATTTCCATTCCCAAGGATTAATGATAAAATATAAGCTGATATTGTTGTTTTATGTAGAGGGGGTGAAACATTATGGCGTACAAAATTAACGATGAATGTATAAGTTGTGGGGCTTGTGAGGCAGAATGTCCTTCAAATGCCATATCAGCAGGAGAAGATAAATATGTGATCGACCCGAACGAATGCGTAGACTGTGGTGCCTGTGCTGAAGTATGTCCTGTAGACGCTCCGGTACCGGAAGAATAATATTTCTTCAAAAGATAAAAGGCCCTATTATACTAATAAGAGGGTCTTTTATAATGCCTTTATTACTTTGATAAAGGCATTGACGACATCCCTGTCAAATTGGGTACCGGCATGGCTCATCAATTCCTTTACCGCATAATCCACCGATTGTTTATCCCTGTACGGCCTAATGGACAGCATGGCGTCAAAACTGTCTGCCACCGCCACTATCCTTGCCTCAAGGGGTATTAAATCTCCGCTACAGCCCAATGGGTAACCTGTACCGTCTATTCGTTCATGGTGCATCAATATGATAGGGAGTATGGGTTTCATCTCTTTTAAATCATATAATATATCATAACCTATCCGGGGATGTCTTTTTATTATACTGTACTCACTGTCCGTTAGTTTTCCGGGTTTGTTCAGTATGGAGTCAGGGATGCCTATCTTCCCAATGTCGTGGAGCATGGACCCCGTATATATGCTACGGATTTTTTGATAGGTAACGCCCATTTGCTCTGCTATTAGCTGAGAGTATTCCGCCACTCTGTTGGAATGGCCCATAGTGTAAATGCACCGGGTTTCTATAGCCTTTACCATAACGTATACAGAATTAATCATACTGCTTTCAGTGTTAATGTCCATTAATAACAGCCTCCGTCATACAACAAAAAAACAACCTTGAATAAGGCTGCCCAAAAAATTTAAAATTTATGTATTGTTTAAGTATTAACACATTCGGCAACCCGGCGGTCATAGCAAACATTGCCTTAGACCCGTAGCTTTGCGTCATTACCTTTCGGTAATTTTGCCTTTATCGTATGCTCATTTTTCACTATATTCTAACATTCTACATTATTCTCTAAAATTTTACAAGAGAGTAGACGTAATTTCAATACTCTTTAAAAAAATAGTACTACTTTACTAATGTATCCATATTTTACTATGATAGAATATGATATACTAGGAGGAATTATGTAAATCATGTCGAACTTCTTTAAGATATGGTTTTATTTGTGTTTAAGGGGTGTTTCAGGTGAAAAAGATAATCTCATTTTTATTATGTTTGTTTATTATATTGACATTAATGCCGCAGGATGTCCAAGGTTCCTCCGGTTATTCCACCATAAAGGTAGGCCTTACCAGGCTGCCCTCTAGCAGCCAGGTGACCTTTACTGTCAACGGCAGCTACTCGGTCAGCGGTGATGATAATACAGTCCTCGCAAATAAAAGGACCTATCAGGTGAAGGTGGAAAACGGTAAGCTGGCGTTGTATGATGGACAAACCTTAATAAAGCGGTATTCCAGCCCCCTCAAGCTAATAGCAGGGGCGTATAATACCAGCAACAGCCTCAAAGTATCGGGAAGTTCATATCCCTATTGTGGCAACATGATCTTTAACATCAGTGGGAGTAAGATTTTTCTAATAAACGAGGTTGGATTCGAAGAATACATACTGGGCGTACTACCGGGTGAGATGCCAAAGACCTGGCCCAAAGAAGCCTTAAAGGCCCAGGCAGTAGCCGCCAGGAGCTATACGCTGTCCAATCGCGGCAGGCATAGCAGTGCCGGGTATGAAATATGCGACGATGAACACTGCCAAGTATATATAGGTTATATAGGGAGCAGTAATCTGGGCAATGTAGGCGCAGCTCTGGCGGAGACCAGGGGAGAGTACCTGACCTATAACGGTAAACCCATATCGGCTTTTTATTCCTCCAGCAACGGTGGAATTACAGAATCGGTGAACAATGCATGGGGCACTTCCAATCTACCCTATCTGGTGGTCAAGGAGGACCCCTATGATACTGCGTACAGGAATCAAGCGGTTGTTATCAAAAAGGAAAGTCCCGGTTCTACATTATGCAATAGCATAAAAACTATTATTTCGACTAAAAAACTGCTAAATAACAAGGGTTGTAGCTTAGAACCCAGCGATATTACCGTAAAAAAGATCAATAACCTGGAGATCACCCAGTACAACAAAACCGGAGGCAGGGCCGCCCAGGCAGTTTTAGAAGTGACTTTAGAAGTAAAACGGTTAGACAACGGGGCAAAGGAGGAAATAACCCAGAGTATTACCCTAGTACGGGGTGAAATCAGAACGGTCTTAGGTCTTAGAAGCCTTTTGATAGTAGAGTTTGAGGACAGTGAAGATAGTTACCGGCTGGTTACCAACGGTTATGGCCATGGCATAGGTATAGGCCAGTATGGTGCAAAGGGTAGGGCGGAGGCCGGCCACAAGTACAGGGATATCTTAAACTTTTACTACCCCGGCACCTCCATGGCCACCATCGACTATCCTGATGTCACGCCACCTTCCATAAGCAGTGTAAGCGCCAGCCCCGACTGTATTATAGTAGGCGAGGGCAGCAGTACCAAGATAAACTATACCCTGAGCAAGGCCGCTAAGGTTACCGTTGTCATAAACGATGGCGCCGGCAAGCGGGTGAGGGACCTGATGTCCAATTCCGACAAGGCCAAGGGAAGCCACAGCATAACCTGGGATTTGAAGAACAACAGCGGTTCAAAAGTGGGGCAGGGTACATACACCTATGTCATAACCGCCCAGGACGGGAACGGTAACAAGTCCAGCAAAAGCGGTACTATCGAAATGGTTACAAAAAAACGAGGCACCATTACGGCATCCTCCCTTAATATAAGAAAGGGCCCCGGTACGGGCTACTCGGTATTAACTACCCTGCCCAAGGGGACAAAGGTGGATATACTGTCGCTGGCCAACGGCTGGTACAAAGTGAGGCTGTCCGACGGGCGAATAGGCTATGCGGTAGATGATTATATCTCGGAAGACGGGACATCCGGTGGAGGCAACCAGCCGTCCAACCGTCAAGGCGTAGTAACCGCCAGTGCCCTAAATATAAGAAAATCGGCTACCACCTCCAGCAGTGTGCTGGGCGTTTTACGAAAGAACGATAAGGTGGAGATCCTGGGCAAGACCGGAAGCTGGTATAAAATAAAGAGCGGCAGCATAACGGGGTATGTCCACAGCGATTATCTCAAAGAAACCACCCCGGGCGCGCCGCCCAATGATGGTGGCAATAATAACAAACCCCCCGACGATGCAGCACCGCCGCCGGACAAAAAATACGGTATAGTAACCGCCAGCGCCCTTAATGTGAGGAGCGGTGCCGGTACCCGAAACAGCAGGATAGGCGTACTGCAAAAGAATACCAAAGTGGAAATACTGGAGACGGTAAACGGCTGGTACAGGATAAAGAGCGGCAGCATAACCGGGTATGTAATTGACGATTATATAAAGATAACCAATAGCGGTGGCAGCAGCAATCCGCCCAGCGAACCGAAGCCGCCGGCCGAGAAGACCTATGGCACGGTAACGGCCAGTGCCTTAAACGTGAGGAAGAGCGCCAGCACCAGTGCCGCAAAGGTAGGCCTGCTGCTCAAGGGCAAACAGGTGGAGATCCTGGGCAAGAGCGGAAGCTGGTACAAGATAAAGAGCGGCAGCATAACGGGGTATGTCCACGGCGATTATATAAAGCTGACCAATAGCGGTGGCAGCAATAGCGGCGGTAGCAGCAGCACCAAAACTGTTACGGTAACCACTGCCAGCGGGTTAAACGTACGTACCGGCCCGGGAACCAACTACAGCAGGATAACCACCGTGGGCAAAGGCACCAAACTTGAAGTGCTGTCCCAGTCAGGAAAATGGCTGAAGGTAAAACTGCCCTCGGGTAGCACCGGATACGTTATCTCAGACTACGTAAAATAAATATAGTGGGGGGACATATCTAAAAAACCCTTTACCCGAAAAAATATGTCCTTACCCCAAAAAAAGCGCAACTTGAAAGTTGCGCTTTTTTAGCATTTCTTACGGACCTTTTTCTCAGGACAGGTCCATATCAGGTAGTTATGGAAGTGGTCACATACGTAGGAATCAGCGGCCCTCATACAATGGATATGGCCGTCGTTGGTGGGCACGGCAGGACCGGTATAGCCAAAAATCTGATGTTTATGCTTTTTAGACACACAGGTATATTCCTTATAAAAATGGATATGACTGTTGCCACAGGGGATGTTTTCGCTGGTATAGCCCTTCACCTTATGGTCATGGTCATTTACACAGGAAGTAGTGCCTTCAAAGGCATGTATATGTTTTTGTTCCCGTTGACAGGGGGCAAAACAGCTTTGATCCATATATGTGCCTTGCCAATTATACATATATATCCCTCCTAAATAAAAATATATTCAATGATCTAATATACAGTATGCAGTTGCTATGGTAATTGTTAAATACTGCAGCAAAGATGAAGAATATATTTTTATGGAAACTTTCGTGGTAAGGAGGAATAAAATATATAGATTTAAAAGCTAATAAAGATATAGTCCGTACGAGGTGGACAAAAGAATGTCGAAATCATTGACTTTTTTGGCTGGGGGATGTAAAATATGAATGATTACGCCATCATTTAACAATTATTCTGCCATATGAAAATTCATACAGCCGGTACGGGTCTGTTCTAACTTACAAATAACACTAGTATTAGTCGTCAATTTATTATAGAATATTATATAATAGGAATTTATGTGCTAGTTTAAATAAAGGTGTGATATAACCTTGCATAATTTGTTAAAGAAAACTTTATTAATAATGAGAGATATTGTTCTGGTGAACGGGGCGTTGTTACTTGCCCTGTACCTTAGGTTTGATGGATATATACCTTCCCGTTATATGGAATTATTCAGGGAAGTAGCTTTATTATATACCGTGGCAATGATCCTGGTTTATTATTTTTTTGGCCTTTACAGCAGCCTTTGGAAATACTCGGGTACGGACAATTTGATTACCATTATACTGTCTACCACCATAAGCAGCGTAATCATAGCAGTGCCCATGTTTATAACCGGCTCCAGGTTTCCACGGTCCGTATACCTCATGGTTTGGCTGATTAACATTGTCCTTATCGGGGGTGCCCATTTGGCTACCAACCCCAAATTCAGGAAGTATTTTATCCCCAGGAGAAGAAATACCGATGACCAAAAAAAGGTAATGATAGTGGGAGCCGGTGAGGCGGGGGCCATGGTGATAAAGGAACTCAAGTCCCACAGGGAATTGGGGAAACTGCCGGTGGCGATGGTGGATGATGACACCAAAAAGCATGGATGGAAGATATGCGGCGTTCCCGTTTTAGGCGGCAGGGACGATATACCTCAAATCGCCCGGGCCTGCGGCATCGATGAGATAATAATTGCCATGCCGTCGGCTTCAAAGGAAGAGATCAAGGATATTGTCCACATTTGCAAAAAGGTTAAATGTACCCTAAAGACCCTGCCGGGGGTATATGAAATTATAGACGGCAAGGTGGATATAAACCATATAAGGGATGTAAAGATAGAGGATTTGCTGGGCAGGGAGCCCGTGGAGCTGGATAGCAAAGGTATCCGGGAGTATATTGAAGGAAAGTGTATACTGGTAACCGGAGGGGGAGGTTCCATAGGTTCGGAACTATGCCGGCAGATAGTCAAGTTTAACCCCATGAGGCTGGTGGTGCTGGATATATATGAAAATAACGTGTATGAGCTGCAAAACGAGCTTTTAAGGCGATACCCCGACCTTGACCTTGAAGTATTAATTGCATCGATAAGGGACAGGGCCAGGATAGACAGTATCTTTAAGATATACAAGCCCCATGTGGTTTTCCATGCTGCTGCCCATAAGCACGTACCGCTGATGGAGAATAACCCCACGGAGGCCATAAAGAATAACGTGTTTGGCACCGCAAATGTGGCGGAGGCTGCCGATAAGTATGGGTGCCAGAGGTTTGTGCTCATATCCACAGATAAGGCGGTAAACCCTACCAATATGATGGGTGCCACCAAGCGGTTGGCCGAGATGCTCGTGCAGTCCATGGCTAAGCGCAGCAAAACCCAGTTCGCAGCCGTGAGGTTCGGCAATGTGCTGGGCAGTAATGGAAGCGTCATACCATTATTTAAAAAGCAGATAGAGGAAGGTGGACCGGTAACGGTAACCCACCCTGAGGTAAATAG
>JBMNSO010000094.1:0-6580 GCA_050945235.1 Mahellales bacterium | reverse complement strand
ACCGTCGGGTATTATGCCGTGTTCTATATCAATGAAGGTTGCCGCAATTAAACACGAGACGAGAATAATATAACAGACACTAATTAATGAGAGACCGTATTGGTAATAGACCAATAAAAATAAAAAACCCGATAATAATTCCACCAGTGGATACCTAATGGAAATGGGTTCTTTGCAGTACCGGCATCGGCCTTTGACGAAAATATAGCTAAGTAGGGGTACCAGGTCCCGTGGTTTTAACGAATTGCCGCATTTAGTGCAGTATGAGCCTGGGGTAATTAAGGACTGTTCCCGTGGTATCCTGTATATACATACATTTAAGAAACTGCCAATAGTCAGACCAAGTATAAAGAAAAACAGCTCCAGTTCAATCTCCTCCGGTTTTTTTTAGAGGGGATTGCTCCCCTCTAAAAAATTAGTTAACCACTTGCAGTTTAGTTATTGGTCTGGTTGATTACCTTCACTACTGCCTTGCTCTTCAGCTGGTCCTTTAACACTGGCATTGCCATTGCTATCAACCACTATTGAAAATCCTTTATCTACTATCAACTGAATGTCCGTATCATCAGGAACAGATACCCCTGTATGAGTTGTACCTTCATTAATATCAGTAATTAAGTCTCCTATTCCATCTTCATCGTCATATGTACCTTGTCCGATGGCACTCCCATCATCTACCATGGCGTTATGCAGATTAACCGCTTCGGCAATTATGGTGGCATTGGACCGGGCTACTGTTACTTTGGCTTTGTCTGCCTGACCTGCTATTCGTGGTATTATCAGCAGTGCCAATACTCCGAGTATGGCTATTACCACTATCAGTTCTATCAGCGTAAAACCCCTTTGATGCTTTTTCACTGTTTTTTTCATTATTTTTACCCCCTTTATCTTATGAAAAGGCATAAAAATATATACCTTGCAATTATTATACATATTACAACAAAGTTTGTAAACATAAATTATTACATTTTTTGGACATTATTCTACTATATTCATCATATCAAACATGGGCAGGGCAATGGATAGTACAATAAATGCTACTATTACGCCCAAAACTACTATTATGGCCGGCTCCAATAGGGTAGTCAGTTTTGTGATTCCGGAGTCTATCTCATCGTCAAAGAAGTCTGCCGTTTTTTCCAGCATGGTATCCAGTGTCCCCGAATCCTCGCCAATCATTATCATCTGGGTAACCATGGGGGGAAATAGGTTTAGTTGTTCCAAGGCAATCATCAAACCCATACCCTGTCTTACCTGTTCTTCGGCCTCGAGGATACCCCTTTGGGCTACTTCGTTATTGGTTACTCTGGATACCACCTGTAGGGCCTGTACCAATGGTATGCCGCTACTTAATAATACTCCAAGGGTGCGGGTAAACCGGGCGGATATTATTTTTCTTTGTAACTTACCGAAAAGAGGTAAATTCAATAGTAACCGGTGCCAGTAATATCTGCCGCTGCCTGTGGATATCGACAGCCGAAAAACCAGGGCAATGAGTATTACCCCTATGAGCATTAAAACGCCGTTTTCTCTTAAGAAACTGCTCAAAGACAAAAGGACCATGGTGGGAACAGGAAGCTGTATATTGCTGTTGTCAAAGATAGTTGCAAAGGTGGGTACTACATTGGTTAATAAAAAGATAACCACTACAATGGATACGATTACTACTATGATAGGATAGGTCATGGACTTTGCTACCTTTTGCTTCAGTTTGTACTCCTTTTCAAAATGCCTTGCCAGCCTGTCAAGGGAAGCGTCCAAGGTTCCGCTGATTTCCCCCGCCTCAATCATATGTATCATCATGCTCGGGAGTTGTTTATGATGTACAGACATTGCCTCGGACAATGTTTTACCAGTGTGTACATCTTCGTTAACCTTTTCCAGCAGGGCCCGAAGGTTACCGGAGGAAGTTTGCTTGCTTAAGATGTCCAGGCATTGTGTTATAGGTATCCCCGCCCTTAGTATGGTGGAGAATTGACGACAGAACATGCCCAAGTCCCTAAGCCCGATTTTTGAGAATAGACCCTTTTCCCTTATGTCTTTCTGTTCCCCTATTTCCTTTACCGATACCGGGAACAACGATTGCTCTCTTATCATCATCATAGCCCGGTATTTGCTGTCGGCTTCAAATACACCTTGGGTATATGTCCCATCAATGCTTTTGGCTTTATACTCAAATCTAGGTATAATAACCCCCCCTTTCCCCATTTAAGGTTTGATTGTTTTCAAAGATTGGCTGTTTGGCTTCCTCCCGGGTATTGCCGGTATCAGGTTGTTAGTTGCCTTTGTATATATTCGAAATCCGTCGAATAGTCCAGTACATGCTGTCTGGATATAATATTGTGCCGGTACAGGTCAAGGAGTGCTTGATCCATAGTTTTCATGCCATACTTCCCACCGGTTTGAATGACATTTTGTATTTGGTAGGTCTTACCTTCCCGGATAAGATGCCGTATCGCAGGTGTCACCACCATTGCTTCCACTGCGGCAACCCGCCTTGAATTGTCGAGTGAGGGTATTAGCTGTTGGGATATTACTCCTTGCAAAACCATAGATAATTGTACCCGTATCTGTTGTTGCTGACTAGGCGGGAAGACGTCTATAATTCTGTCTATGGTTTTGGCTGCACCTATGGTATGCAGCGTTGACAAAACCATGTGACCGGTCTCGGCAGCGGTCAGTGCAATAGAGATGGTTTCCAGGTCCCTCATTTCTCCTATGAGAATAATATCCGGATCTTGTCTTAAAGCCGAGCGGAGTGCCTGGGCAAAGCTTATGGTATCGCTGCCCACTTCCCTCTGGTTGACAATACTCTTATTATGACTGTGGAGGTACTCAATGGGTTCCTCCAGTGTAATTATATGCTTTTCCCGTTCTTGGTTTATTATGTTAATCATACAGGCAAGGGTGGTGGATTTACCGCTTCCCGTAGGCCCGGTAACCAGTACCAGACCCTTTGATTTTTTGGTTAGTTCCCCGACTATTGGCGGCAGACCTAGGCTTTGTATGTCTGGTATTGAGTCATACACCAAGCGTATCGCCAGGCTGTAGCTACCCCTTTGGCGATAGGCATTCATCCGAAAACGGTGAAGGCCGGGAATGGATATTGAAAAGTCTACCTGTCCCTGCCGTTCTAAAACCTCGAATTGTTGGGCCTTAAGCAGTTCCTTTACAAATCTTTCGGTATCTTTAGGCGTAAGTATTGCATTGTTTAAAGGTACAAGCCTTCCATTTTTCCTCATTATTGGGGGCACCCCTACACATATGTGCAGGTCCGAACCCTGGTTTTGTACAATAGCCTCAAGAAGTTGATAAATATTCATAGTCCATTCTCCTTAGATAACTATGGATTAAGTATACATATCCTGGGAATATGCTACCCTTAAGGCTTCGTCTACAGTGGTTATTCCCTGGAGCACAAGCTTAACACAGTCGTCCTTCAGGGAAGTCATACCGTTTGTGATACAGTAGTCCCTTATCCGGTCAACGGATACATTGTTGCCTATCATCTCTCGGACCTTTTTATTAATGACCAATATTTCATGGGCGGGTACACGACCTTTATAACCGGTTTGGTTGCAAATACTGCAGCCCTTGCCCCTGTACAGCACTCGGGCATCCTGGGGAGAGAGCCCTAAAAAGGACAGTTCCAAGGAATTTGGGGTATAAGGAGTTTTGCAGTTGGCACATATTCTTCTTAACAATCGTTGGGAGATAACCCCCACCATGGAAGAGGCCATAAGGTATGGTTCAATACCCATATCCAATAACCTTGAAATCGAACTTATGGCATCATTGGTGTGAAGGGTGCTTAGTACCAGATGTCCGGTTATCGCCGCCCTAAGGGCTATTTCCACCGTTTCTGTGTCTCGAATTTCACCTACCATAATAATATCGGGATCTTGGCGCAGTATTGACCTTAGCCCATTGGCAAATACCAGGCCGGCCTTAGGATTTACCTGCACCTGGTTAATACCTTGTATCTTGTATTCCACAGGATCTTCGATGGTTATGATGTTTTTTTCTATTTTATTCAATTCCGCCAACATGGTATACAAGGTAGTGGTTTTACCGCTACCTGTAGGTCCGGTTACCAGTATAATACCATGGGGGTTCTTAAGCAATTGGTCAAATTTTTCTAAATTTTCTTTGGAAAACCCTAAATCCTCCCGTTTAAATAAAAAGTTATCCAGGTCCAGGATACGAAGGACTGCCTTTTCTCCGTTGACAGTGGGCATGGTAGAGACTCTAAGATCAATATTAGTGTTTCCGGAAGTAATCTGGACCCGGCCGTCCTGGGGCAACCTTTTTTCGGCGATATTCATGCCGCCGATAATCTTTATTCGGGTTATTATGGCAGACAGGGCGTTTTTAGGGATAGTTAATATGTTTTGAAGCATGCCGTCTATTCTATACCGTATGCGTATTTCCTCGTTTAGCGGTTCTATATGAACATCGCTGGATCTCATATTTACTGCCTGTTCGATGATTGAATTAACCAGCCTTACAATCGGTGCATTGTTTACATCGTCGTCCATTGAGTTTGTTTGTATTTGGTTGGCCACATCGGCCAGGTTTATATCCCGGGTATATTCCTTAACCGCTCTTTCAGCGTACTCACTTCCATAATACTTGTTTATGGCATTGTTTATAGCATCCTTAAAGGAAATAACAGGTACTACCTCCATGGTGGACACCATCTTGACATCGTTAATGGCGATGAAGTCAAGGGGATCCTCCATTGCCACGTACAGCTTGTCCTGTTCGATCTTAATTGGAATGAGGTTATATTTCTTGGCCAGGTTTTGCGGCACCAGCCCTATCAGCTTGGGTTCAATATAAATATTATTGAGGTCGACAAAATCAATACCCAGTTGAAGCTGTAGTATTTCCATTATCTTCGTTTCCGTGACCAAGTTCTGTGATATCAGTATCTGACCCAGCTTTTTCTTGCTTATTTTTTGGAGATTTAATGCATTTTTTAGTTGATCTTGAGTAATTACTCCGCTTTCTACCAGTAGATCTCCAAGCCTTTTTCTTTTAATAGCCATTTTTTTCACCTGTTTGTCGAGGATAGTATAATACTAAATACGATATTTAATTAATTATATTATCTAATACTTTATTTTACAAGGCTTACATTGCCTTTTTTTGTATAAAAACAACGGATTACAGGTTACAGGAATTCCTTTATTTGACTATATTCTACATTTATACCCGTCCATATTCGTATGGATTCCAACGCTTGATATATCAACATTTCCATGCCATTTATGGTCTTGCAGCCCCACCTTTGGGCTTCTTTAAGAAATAATGTGGTTTCAGGATTATATATAATATCTATTACTATTTGCTTCTTACTGAATCGTTGCCCGGGACCGATGGGCATGCCTTGGTGATTGGGCCACATGCCAACTGAAGTAGCGTTTATGATTATATCAGCCTTGTCCGTCAATTTTTCTTGTGTAATGTCCAAGGCTTGTGTCTGGACATGGGGGAAGCTACTGCAAATCAAGTATGACAGGGCTTTGGCCCGTTCAAGGGAACGGTTAGCGATTCTTATACAATGGGCGCCATCCATGGCCAACGCCACCGCAATGGCCTTTGCGGCGCCACCGGCACCCAGTATCAGTATATCTTTATTATATGCTGATATACCCCTTGTTTTTAACGAAGATGCAAAGCCCATGGCATCTGAATTATAACCGACCAACCTACCGTTATCATTTTTGATCACATTGACAGCCCCTATTATGGCAGCTTCTTCCGATAACTGGTCTAGGTATGGAATAACCTCTTCCTTATAGGGTATCGTAACATTCATTCCCGAAATATTAAGGCCCTTAATCCCCTCAAGGGCCATTCTTAGATGACTGGCATCCTTAACATCAAAGGCTATGTATACTGCATTTATGTTTATCAATGAATATACCCTATTATGAAATGCCGGTGACATACTATGATCCACAGGATGTCCAATAAGTCCCAGTAGCTTTGTTTCTGTGTTAAAAATCATATTCTTCACCCTTTACTTGTATCTATATGTTTTAGGAAGTGCCTTTCTATCAGCCTGACAAGTCTCGTAGTAAAAAATTCCCGTTGGGAAAGGGGGGATACAAGAATGGTATATAAACCCAACCTATTTCCACCCAGTATATCGGTGAAGATCTGGTCGCCTATAACCGCTGTATTATTTTTTTCCCCCTTCAATTTAATTACGGCCTTCCTAAAGGAACTCTTCCAGGGCTTTGGGGCTTTAGGGACATATAGAATACCCAGTGTCCCGGCGAATTTTTCAACACGCTTTTTTCTATTGTTTGAAAGGAGACAAAACTTGCAGCCCAAGTCCTTACCCCTTATGACCCAATCGTAGATATCACCGGAGATGGTGTCCTTGCCCCAGGGGAGTAATGTATTATCCAAATCTATTATTATATTTTTTATCCCCTTTTTCATTAACTGGTGCAGGTCTATTTGACAAATGTCCTTTGTATATTGATCAGGTATTAAATATTTGTTCATATACCTTATCCCCAAAAAATTATATTGCATAAATAATAGCCCCTATCGCTTTTAGGAA
>JBMNSO010000093.1:0-6862 GCA_050945235.1 Mahellales bacterium | reverse complement strand
TTAACTTATTAAACTACTGAAAATCCAATAAAATTCAATTAACGGAAAACATTAAAACAAAATACTATAAACTCACTCAAGCAGGTAATATTACATTTCATAAAACAATTATAAGTAGAAAAAATAAATAATAAGGAGGCGATAGCATGAGTTTAAAAAATAAAAAATTATTATCTATTATTTTCGTTATAATTCTTGGTTTATGCCTGATTGTGAGCTGTGCGCCGGCGCGAACACCGGCACCTACAGACAGGGATCCCGATCCTACCAGGCTTGAACCAACTCCCACACCACAGGATAGAGTGCGCCGTACACCTCTGGTACCAGACGACCCTTCCGATGACCCTTCCGTTATCGATGATAAAAGGGCACCGGCTAATGATGCAGCCAAAAGAGCGGATAGAATAGCTTCCCGCTTGGCTAACCTTAACGATATTAACAGGGCTACTGTGGTTATAAGCAATAGAACGGCCTTGGTGGGAGTAGAGATATCCGATAGATTAAGGGGTAGAATGACTACTGCCCAAAAAAGGAAAATAGAAGATGAGGTAAAAAATGTGGATAACTCCATAAACACTGTAGTGGTTACCGCAGAACCCGACCTGTTTACCAGGATCAAGAATATAGCTGACGATATAGGAAGGGGACGCCCCCTTTCGGGATTTACTTCGGAAATAAATGAGCTGGTGAATAGGATAAAACCCCAAATGGAGTAGAGTATAAAGGTCCGTATAATACGGACCTTTATTAATGTATATAAAATAAAAACAAATTAATAATAAATAGAAGGATAGCACCAAAACGTATAGAATAATATTAAATGTTTATAAAAGGGTGCCGGTATTTAAGATGTAGGCCAGTTAAGGAAGGAATTTGAGGAGGAAATATAAATGGAGGTAAATACCATATCTAAGGATATTGGCAATGGGATTGCGGTACATATTATTCCAACAGAAAAGTTCAAGACCACAGAAATAGCCGTTTTTATACATTCGGAATTGGACGATAATTATACAAAGAATGCATTGCTGAGCAGGATAATGCGCAGGGGCACCGAGAAACTGTCCACTACCAGAGAACTGGAGGTTTTTCTTGAGAACCTGTACGGGGCAAAGTTCGGTGTCCAAATAATGAAAAAGGGTGAGAGGCATATAATTAAGGCTTCCATAAGCATGGTCGGCGAGAAATATATAAGTAATGATGACCAGCTCATGGTCAAAGGCTTGGAATTCCTAAAGGACGTTATATTTAAGCCTGTAAAACAAGAGGGTTTGGAACTTTTTAAGGAGGAATACCTGGACCAGGAGAAGGCAAACCTCAAAAAACAGATAGAAGGCTTGATTAATAACAAGGTACAATATGCAGTTGAGCGTTGTATCCAAGAGATGTGCAAGAATGAAAGGTTTGGACGGTACGTATATGGGAACATTGACGATGTAGATAGAATAACGAATGATGATTTGTTCAACCATTATTTGACGATGATACATGCCAGTCCCATAGATGTTTTTGTGGTAGGAAACGTGGACCCACAGCAAATAATAAGTTTGGTCAAACAAGTCTTTGATATACAAAGAAACAAAATAAAGTCAATACCAAAGGAAATAGTGAAAAGGGCCGTTGGTCAGGAAAAATATCATTTCGAGAAACTCGATGTTACCCAGGGGAAGCTATCTCTGGGCTATAGAACCAACACAGAATACCAGCCCCAATCCTATATACCCTTGGTGGTTTTCAACAGTATCCTGGGAGGAGGAACCCATTCTAAACTATTTATCAATGTACGGGAAAAAAACAGTCTGGCATATTATATATTTGCTCGGCTAGAAAAGTTCAAAGGGTTAATGATTATAAGTTCGGGCATAGAAATAGATAACTACCAAAGGGCATTGGATATAATAAAAGAGCAGGTTTCGGAAATAAAGGAAGGCAAAGTCACCGATCAAGAGTTGGCATTTTCAATAAAAGCCCTTGAAACGGAACTTATGAGTGCAACGGATAGTCCTGCCCAACTTATGGATTATTATTTGGGGAACCAAATAAAAGGAGTTGATATGAGCATTTCATCCTTTATAGAGAGGGTAAAACAGGTTGATAAGGAGCAGGTGATAAGGGCGGCAAATTTAGTGAAGCTAGATACCGTTTATTTTCTTACCAACAATCAGGAAAGAAGGGTTTCATTTGATAAAGACAATTAACAACGATACCATAAAGGAAATTCTATACCATGCAAATTTAGCAAACGGTTTAAAGGTATATGTGATGCCGAAAAAAGGATATGTTAAAAAATACGCCATATATGCAACAAGATATGGATCTATTGATAATCGGTTCAGGATAAACAATGAGAAACAACCTATAGAAGTTCCTGATGGAATAGCCCATTTTCTTGAGCATAAGTTGTTTGAAGAAGAGAAAGGTAATATTTTTAACGAGTTTTCAAAACTAGGTGCCCAGGCCAATGCATATACCAATTTTACTACTACTGCTTATCTATTTTCCTGTACCGATAATTTTTACGAAAGCCTTAATCTATTATTGAATTTTGTTACCAGGCCTTATTTTACCGATGAAAATGTAAACAAGGAAAAGGGTATAATAGCACAGGAAATACGTATGTACCAGGATAATCCAAACTGGAAAGTTTTTTTCAATTTATTGAAGGCATTATACAAAAACCACCCTGTTAATATAGATATTGCCGGTACCATTGAATCCATTAACAGGATAGATAAGGATATACTATATAAATGCTATAATACATTTTATAATCCTTCTAATATGGTCTTGTTCATGGTAGGTGACCTTGATCCTGATAGGGTTTTTAAAGAAACGGAGGATATAATCAAGCAATTGAATCCCCCTCCCCGGACTAAGATAGAGAGATTGTATCCCGATGAACCTTATAATATAGGAAAAGAAAAAATACAAGAAACAATGGAGGTTTCCACACCTTTATTTGCCATTGGTTTCAAGGAAAGGAATACCGGCAAAAAAGGAAAGGAATTGATGGATATGGATATAATTACAAATATATGTCTGGATCTCTTGATAGGAAGGAGTTCCAGGCTGTATAATAGGTTATATAATGAGGGTTTGATAAACGAAATCTTTGAAAAGGAATATTCCGGTGAGGTCAATTATGGTTTTTCCATGATAGCTGGTGAAAGTTCAGACCCTGAAAGGGTAGTGTCAGAAATAATGGACGAAATAATCCTTATGAATAAAGAAGGTCTGGACAATGATTATTTCGTTAGAATAAAGAAAAAACATTTTGGACAGTTGATAAGTTACTTTAACTCTATAGAATTTATTGCATCCAATTTTATAAATTTTGTATTTAAGGATATAAACATCTTGGATTATCCACAGGCTATCCAGGATATGGACTTCGAAAGGGTACAACAGCGTTTTGCAGAACATTTTAATACGGATAATTTTGCTACATCAATAATAAAGGCTAAAAAGTAGGGGGGATGATATTGAGCAATATTGCCTTTGAAATTTTCGGTATACCCGTTGCGTGGTATGGAATATTAATTGCCACAGGAGTATTGATAGGTATAATACTGGCACTTAAGGATGCAAAAAGGCGGGGATTCAGTTCTGATATTTTAGTGGATTTTCTATTATTCTTAATTCCTGCGGCTATAGTAGGAGCAAGGCTTTATTATGTGATATTTAAATTGGATTATTACTTAAAGTATCCTAAGGAAATATTCGCAACATGGCATGGCGGTCTGGCTATTTATGGAGGAGTAATAGCCGGGGTTATAACTGCTGTAATATTTGCACGGGTTAGGAAGGTAAGCTTTTGGACCTTGGCGGACATTGTTGCTCCCAGTTTGATTTTTGGACAGGCCATAGGCAGGTGGGGTAATTTCATTAACCAGGAAGCCTATGGGTACGAAGTGACCAATAAGGCACTACAATGGTTTCCATTTGCCGTTAATATTGACGGTACATGGCATCTGGCTACGTTTTTTTATGAGTCCGCCTGGAACTTTCTGGTTTTCGCATTCTTAATGTGGTATAAAAAGAGGACTGATGTACCCGGTAGGATATTTCTTAGCTATCTGGTGCTGTATGGAATAGGGAGATTCTTCATCGAGGGACTAAGGACAGACAGCCTTATGATAGGACCTTTAAGGGTATCCCAGGTGTTAAGCGCAGTGTTGGTAGTAGGTTCTGTTATATGTATCTTGATCCAGGAAAGGCAAAGGAAACATAAGGACAAAGAGATTAACCGAGAAAAAGAAGCATAAATGCTTCTTTTTTTTTGCCATTTTTTAATCCAGCATAAAATCATATATTTTAGCAATAAAGGTATATTACTCAAGATACTGGGTTTTACTAGTACATTAGCACTAATTAATAAATATTTTTAGCAATTGCAGGAATTTAAGAGTTGATATAGAATAGATAATAAAGTGGCATAAAGTGGTGAAAAGTGGTGGACAAGTCATGAAAAGGGGTGAGTAAGTGTTTATAGGGGAGTTTCAACATACAATTGATGCCAAGGGCCGTTTAATAATGCCTGCAAGATTCAGGGACGACTTGGGTGATACCTTTGTTTTGACAAAGGGTCTTGATAATTGTTTGTTCGTTTACCCCAAAACAGAATGGCAAGTGCTTCAGACAAAACTGAAGGCCTTACCCCTGACCAATAAAGATGCCAGAGCCTTTGTAAGATTTTTTTTCTCGGGGGCAACTGAATGTGAAACCGATAAGCAGGGAAGGATATTAATACCTTCCAATTTACGAGATCACGCCAGGCTGGAGAAGGATGTAATAGTAATTGGTGTGTCCAACCGGGCTGAGATATGGAGCAAAGAACTCTGGGATACATATAATAGCAATCCTAACTTAAGCTATGATGAAATTGCGGAAAAGATGGAAGAGCTAGGTATATGACAAGGTTATTAGTATAAAGGAGCATATAATGGAATTAATGCACATGCCGGTTTTGTTGGATGAAAGCATAGATTATTTAAATATCCAAAGAGGTGGTATTTATGTAGATGGTACCCTGGGTGGAGCAGGACATTCCATTGAGATTTGCAAGAGGCTTGGTCCCGAAGGCATGCTTATAGGTATAGACAGGGATGAACAGGCAATAAACATTGCCAGTGAAAGGCTTAAAGGGTTGGAAGGTAAAATTAGCATACACCATGGTAATTATATAGATATTCCACAAATACTTAAAAGCATGAACATTGATAAAGTGGACGGAATTTTATTAGATCTAGGTGTTTCATCATTCCAAATAGACAACAGGCAGAGGGGATTTAGTTACCATGAAAAGGCTCCCTTGGATATGAGAATGGACACAAGTCAACAACTGACCGCCCGGGACGTGGTGAATACATACAGTCAAAGAGACTTAACAAGGATAATCAGGGAATATGGCGAGGAACGCTGGGCATCCAGGATTAGCGAGTTTATTATAAAAAACAGGCAGATCCGGCCTATAAAAGATACCCTGCAGCTGGTGGAAATAATAAAACAAGCAATACCGGCATCCGCAAGGAGGGAGGGCCCCCATCCTGCACGAAGAACCTTCCAGGCCATAAGAATAGAGGTTAACAAAGAACTTGAACTTCTAGGACAGGCTGTTAATAATGCAATAAAAGTATTAAAACCCAAGGGACGACTTTGTATTATAACCTTCCATTCCTTGGAGGATAGAATAGTTAAGAACACCTTTAAGGATAATCAACATCCTTGTGAGTGCCCGCCCCAGTGGCCGGTATGCATGTGTAGCAAAAAACCATTGGTAAATATAATAACAAAAAAACCGGTATTGCCCCACTCTGAAGAAATAGAACATAATCCGCGGGCAAGAAGCGCAAAGCTTAGAGTGTGCGAGAGAATTTGAAATGTTCTAAAACGGGAAGAAGGTGAATAGATTTGTTAGTAACGGGGGGAAGAAAAGATAACAATTATTATGTTTCCGGAAACCTTGCGTATAAGGAAGATATAACAAGGGAACCGCAACAATTAAAACACAGGGTTAATAATGTGTTGTTTTATAATTATGAGGTATACCCAGGCAGTATCTATAAATCATGAAATAAACACGTTAAAAAAAGAACTTGCCCAGCTTGAAAGGGAAAACGAACTATTAAATGTCGATCTCATGTATAAAAAAGACCTTACATACATTGAAGAATATGCAAAGGAAAAATTGGGCATGGATTATCCCGCAAAGGAACAGATAGTATATGTCCAAGTACCCGAGAATGATGCGGTGGATAACAATAGAGAGGTAGCTTCAGCTGAGCCTGTCAAACAAGATCAGGGTATCTTAAGCATATTGGCCAAGTTTCTTGACTAATGCCCTTAAGCAATATAGGGGGGTTAATATAATTGACAACAACCGGTATAATAACAAAAAAACGTCTGGTGTTTTTTTTATTTTTTCTAATTGCGGTATTTATATTTCTAATTGGAAGGCTTGGCTGGATACAACTTTTTCAAGGTGCAGAGCTAAAAAAAATGGCTCAGGAGAACTGGACAAGAAACCTTAAGGTAACACCTAAAAGGGGTTTAATATTAGACAGGAACGGAAAGATTCTTGCCAAAAGTGCAAGTGCGGATACAATAGCATTAAGACCTAATCAGATTGAAGATCCGGAAGAATTGGCAAGGAAATTGTCGCCCATTTTAGGTATTGATGAAGAAGTAATTTTAGAAAAGGCCACTGATAAAACCAAATCTGAAATATGGCTGGCAAGGCAGATAACCAGGGAACAGTCAAATGAAATAAGGCAATTACAACTTAAAGGTATAGCCTTCACGGAAGAAAGTAAGAGATATTACCCAAACAAGAATTTCGCTTCCCATATACTGGGCTTTACCG
>JBMNSO010000092.1:0-6923 GCA_050945235.1 Mahellales bacterium | reverse complement strand
TTGTCAGAGGAAACAACCGTTCAAAGGTATTCCAGACCAACAAAGACAAATACCTTTATTTGGATTTGATAAAAAAATATAAAGAAAAATATGAATTCAAGTTATATTCATATTGCATATTGGATAACCACGCCCATCTTCTCATAGAAGTCGCAAAGATACCCCTATCAAAAATTATGCAGTCCATACAACAGGTTTATACCCAAAAATTCAATAAAACCTATGAGCGGACCGGCCATGCCTTTGAACAAAGATATAAAGGGATCCTGTGCGATAAGGAGAGCTATTTGCTCAGCCTTATAAGATATATTCATACCAACCCTATAAAGGCCTATGTAGCCGAGGGGCTGGATTATAGATGGAGCAGCCATAGGGAGTACATTAACCAAAAAAGCGAGATAGTCGATCTTGAATTTCCTCTTTCGTTGTTTTCCAAGGATAAGGCCAAACAAAGAGGGTTGTATATCGAATTTCTTTCCAAGGAACAGGACGATGATATTGAGGATTATGCATTATCGAAGGAAGAAATAATGTTTTTGGGTTATGGTGGTCGTGGTAGCCATGGCAGCTATAATGATGACCATGATAATTGTGGTGGCCATGGCAGCTATAGTGACCATGTTGGTCATAGTGGCCATAGTGGTGAAAATAGGATTGATCAAAGGGAGAAAAAGATACAACTTAAGTTGGATACGATAATCGATAATACCCTCGATTACTTTGGCTTATCCCAGCAACTATTAAGATCCAATAAACGGAGTAGGCAAATCAGTTTGGCAAGAAGGGCCGTAATTGTTCTCTCGAAGGAATACACCGATGAGCCCAATATTGCCATCAGCCGGGCCCTGGACGTCACAGAGTCCTTGGTGAGCAAGGTTGACAAGGCTTTACTTGAATCGGATACGGTATTAAATGAGGTATGCAGGGAAATCAGGGACAGGATGAAACAAGGACGTGGATGTGACGCAGCAAGAACAGGCTGGGATAAAAATGTGAACGTAAATGCGATGCGGCAAGAACAGGGTACAACAGGAACTTGAATATGATGGAACAAGAACAGAATACTACAAGAATGTGAACATGAATGTGACGTAACAAGAATCAGGGTACAACAAAAATGTGGACATGATGTGGACATGAGTGTAATGCAACAAGAACATTGCGTAAGAGACAAACAATTCAACTTTTCAACTTTTCAAGCCTGACCCCCCATCCTTGATTAATTTTGTCAATCGTGTATAATTAGGTTTATAGGTTATTTTGCCTTTTTATTTTTGCTTAAGTTTTGGAGGATGACATGAATATAGAAGTATATGCGATCCAAAGCGGTGTTGCCGATAAGGAGATCAAGGACAGGGTAATAGTGGTAGTGGACGTTTTAAGGGCCACCAGCGTAGTGGTTACCGCCATAAACAACCGCTGCCGGGACATAATACCGGTTATCGAGATCGAAGAGGCAGTTAACATGTCCAAGAACTACGACAGGGAGCATGTACTGCTGGCGGGGGAGAGGAATGCCCAAAAAATAGATGGTTTTGATCTGTCGAATTCCCCTTTGGAATATACCGAAGATGTGATCGAAGGTAAGACCATAATACTGACCACTACCAACGGTACACGGGCGATAAAAAAATGCGGTGACGCCAGGGAGATACTTATTGGCAGCATGCTTAACGCACGGGCTGTAGCCGATGCCTTAACAAAAGCCGGCGGGGACGTGGCCATTATTTGTGCCGGTACCGAGGGCAAGTTTTCTTTGGACGATATAATGGCATCGGGCTTGATAATCCATGAAGTCCTCAATATTAATGCTGATGTTAAGCTCAATGACCTAGGACTGGTGTGCAGGGAATTGTATAATACATATGGCAATAACATCCATGAAATATTAAAGGATACCTACCACTATAATCAGCTGTTAAAGGCAGGATTCAAGGAAGATATAGACTATTGTCTAAAGAAAAATGTTATTGATAAGGTACCCCGTTATATGGATGGTGTTATTAAGTTATAGAAAGGTAACCCTTGTTTATCTTCACTTTATATGGAGGTTTAAAAAATGCATAGTGACAAACCATCTAAGGCCAGGTACATACAAATTGCCTTAGATATCGCCCAGCGTATAGTGAACAATGAGTTCAAACCGGGGGAAAGGCTATCGGGGCGTTCTATCCTGGCAGGCACCTACAATGTATCGCCGGAAACCATAAGGAAGGCGGTGGGGCTGCTGCAGGATATGGATGTGGTTTATGTATCCCCGGGTAGCGGTATACAGATCCATTCAAGGGAAATGGCCTATAGGTTTCTGGAACGGTTTAACCATAAGGAATCAGTGGAATCTTTAAAGGTAGAACTGGAGAGTCTTATTAATAAAAAAAGGGAGATTGACAAACAACTGGAAGATATTCTTTCTCAAATAATAGACTACTCCGACCGGCTGAAAAATGTTACCCCTTACAATCTTGTGGAAATAAAGGTGGAAGATACGTCTAAGTATATAGGTAAAACCATTGCGGAACTAAAATTCTGGCAGAACACGGGAGGTACCATTCTGGCCATAAGGCGGGACAACAAAGTTCTAATATCGCCTGGTCCCTATGCTGAACTCCATAGCGGTGATGTTTTGGTCGCGGTGGGCGATGAAAATATACTGGATAATGTGAATAAATTCTTGAACATAAATTAGGGTTTAACAGCATGTACACAATTTACAGGCTGTTAATTTTTTTTGTAAAAAACTTCAAATTTGTTGACAAACAAACAACCTATGTGTTAATATAAAGTTGTCGGTTTAATTCAAAATTTTTGGTACATAAAATAATATATAAAGATAAAAAGATATAAAGGGGGGTATAGTCAATGATAAAGGTTTGCATGATTGGCTTAGGCAAGACAGGTTTGGAAATAGCCCGATATTTGACAACCAATGACAAGCTGGATCTGGTAATGGCTGTTGCCAGTCCTGGAAGCTCCAAACTGGGTAAAGACCTTGGCGAGCTGTTGAACATGCGGGACACGGGGATCAAGGTTACCGGCGGGGACAGCCTGGCAGATAATCTAAAGCTTTTCAAACCGGATGTTGCAGTTGATTTTACCGACCCGGAGATCTCGGTTAATAATTTGGAGGTATTGGCCAAACACAAGGTGAATACTGTTATATGTACTACTGGTTTTACCGAGATACAAATACAAAGGATAAAGGCGATTACTCTTGCAAATAAAGCAGGTACGGTAATTGCGCCCAATATAACCGTTGGTGTTAATGTTTTAAGATTCATATGCGAAATTGTATCGGGAATACTAAGCGATTACGATGCCGAGATAATAGAGTCCCACCATAGATATAAAAAGGATTCGCCATCCGGTACTGCTTTAAAGATAGCCGACAGTATATTAAAGGGCCAAGAATTGGAGGACATGAAGAACTTAGTGGTATTGGACAGAAACGGTATGGGGATGCGCCAGGATAAGGAGATAGGCATCCACGCCGTGAGGGCGGGGGGCATTGTAGGTATCCATAAAGTATTATTTGTAAGTGATCACGATAAACTTGAGATAGTACATGAATCCTTTAACAGAGAAATTTTCGCCAAGGGAGTGGAAAGGGCCATAAACTTCATTAAAGGTAAGAAGGGTGTCTATGATATGGACGATGTACTGGATCTTAAATCGGCTTTGGAAAGATATGTTATTCACCAGGAGGAGGCAAACTAGCCTTCCATACATACAGAGTCGTTTCGGGCATAGCAAAAAAACCTTGTCCCCATCCGTTATTGAGCGGATTGGGGATATTGTTTTTTCCTTGACTTTTAACCACAGGTTTTGTATATTAAACAATAAGATAGGGAATAGTGTTTAAAAGATAATGAAGGGAAGAGTAGGTTAATCAGCCCCAGCCTAAAGAGAGCCGGAATGGTGGGAGCCGGTGGTGTGGTGTTAACCGAACATGGTCCTGGAATCGCCCGGCCCAAAGATCATCCGGTAGGCCGGGACGGAGTATCCGTTAAGGTATTAGGTAAGCTTTACCTTTTGAGTCCGGTATTGTGAAATATCGGAAAATTAGGGTGGTACCGCGAAGTAGCCCTCGTCCCTAACAAGGATGGGGGTTTTTCTTATACAAAAAATAATTTAGAAAGGATGCTGTTTTAAGTGAGCGATGCCAAAACATTTTATATCACGACACCCATATATTATCCCAGCGATAAACTTCATATAGGCCATTCCTATACAACGGTGGCCGCCGATGCCGCTGCCCGGTTTAAAAGGCTGCTAGGGTATGACGTTCATTTTCTTACGGGTACCGACGAGCATGGTCAAAAGATTGAAAGGATAGCCCGTGACCACGGCATAACGCCCAAGGCCTATGTCGACAAAATAGTTGCCGGAATAAAGGAACTGTGGGACCTGCTGGACATATCCTACGACCAATTCATAAGAACAACCGACGACTACCATGTCGAAACGGTGCAGAAGATATTCAAGAAATTATACGACCAGGGGGATATCTATAAAAGCGAGTACGAGGGCTGGTATTGTACACCCTGTGAATCCTTCTGGACCGAGCGACAGCTGGTGGACGGCAACTGCCCAGACTGCGGCCGGCCGGTGGAACTGGTCAAGGAAGAAAGTTATTTCTTCAAGCTGTCCAAGTACCAAGACAGGTTGATCAAATATATAGAAGCACACCCGGATTTTATACAGCCCCAATCCAGGCAAAATGAGATGCTTAACAATTTCTTAAAACCGGGGCTGGAGGACCTTTGTGTGTCCAGGACATCCTTTAAATGGGGTATCCCGGTGACCTTTGACGATGACCATGTTATATATGTATGGATTGATGCATTGTCCAACTATATAACCGCCTTGGGCTATCTATCGGATAATCCGGAAAAGTTTAATAGATACTGGCCGGCGGATGTGCACCTGGTGGGGAAGGAGATCGTGAGGTTCCATACCATCATCTGGCCTATTATGCTGATGGCCCTGGGCGTGGAGCTGCCCAAGCAAGTCTTTGGCCATGGCTGGCTGATTCTGGAAGGGGGTAAGATGTCAAAGTCCAAGGGCAATGTGGTAGACCCCGTGGTGCTGGTCGACAGGTACGGGGTGGATGCTATCCGGTACTTCCTGCTGAGGGAGGTGCCCTTCGGTGCCGACGGCGTGTTCTCCAACGAGGCACTGATAAACAGGATAAATGCCGATTTGGCCAATGATCTGGGCAACCTGCTAAGCAGGACGGTGGCCATGGTGGATAAATACTTCGGCGGCGTTATCCCAGGACCTCAGGCTGAAGAAGGAACGGATGCCGACCTTAGGCAACTGGCCCTGGATACGCCCAAAAGGGTAGAAGAGCTCATGGATAAGTTGCTCTTTAGCAACGCACTAACCGAAATATGGCGGCTGATCGGTCGTACCAATAAATATATAGATGAAACCATGCCCTGGATACTGGCCAAGGACGAGGACAAAAAGGGAAGATTAGGTACCGTACTGTACAATCTTGCTGAATGCCTCCGTATCGTAGGCGTCCTGCTCAAGCCCTTTATGCCCAATACACCGGCGAAGATTTTCCAACAACTGGGCATAAGTGAAGGAGAATTGACCGATTGGCAAAGTATACAACAATACGGTAGGCTTCCCGGCGGCACAAAGGTCAATAGAGGAGAGGTCATATTCCCGAGGCTGGATATTAAAGAAGAACTGAAGGCCGCCCAACCCGACAAATCCGGTGATAACAAACAACAGGAGCAGGATAAAGGGGATACTCCCGAGATTACCATAGAGGATTTTGCCAAACTGGATTTAAGGGTGGCTAAGGTAGTGGAGGCTGAGAAGGTGGAAGGTGCCGATAAACTGCTGAAACTTCAGTTGGAGATGGGCGCTGAAACCCGCCAGGTGGTATCGGGTATAGCCAAACACTATGAGCCCTCCCAGTTGATAGGCAAGTATGTCCTGCTGGTGGCCAACTTAAAACCCGTCAAGCTTAGAGGCATATACTCTCAAGGGATGATATTGGCCGCTTCCACCGACAAAGACCTAGTACTGGCGACGGTAGACGGTGAGATAGCCACCGGCTGTAAAGTAAAGTGAAAAAATATAGTACGATTATAGTTCAATATAGTACAAAAGGAGATAATGGATTGTTATGATTTTCGACAGTCATGCCCATCTTGATGACAAGAGGTTCGACGATGACCGGGACCATGTTATAAAGATGTGTATCAAGGACGGGATAACCCATATTGTAAACGCCGGTGCGGATATGGCCTCATCCCAAAGGGCGGTGGAGCTTGCAGATAATAATGAAATAATATATGCATCGGTGGGCGTCCACCCCCACGATGCCCAAGGGGTGGAGGATAATTACCTGGACACCCTAAGGCTTTGGGCAGGGCATCCTAAGGTGGTGGCAATAGGAGAGATCGGCCTTGATTATTACTATGACCTGTCTCCTCGGGATGTCCAGAGGAAAAGATTTATAGAGCAGATCAAACTGGCCCATGATCTCAATATGCCCATTATAGTCCATGACAGGGATGCCCATGGCGATACTCTGGATATCCTAAAATCCCATAAGGCCTATCTGGGTGCCGGGGTTATGCATTGCTTTTCCGGCAGTCTTGAGATGGCTATGGAATGCATGGATTTGGGTTTTTATATTTCCTTTGCAGGGCCAGTTACCTTTGCCAATGCCAGGAAACTGGCGGATGTGGCCTATAGCGTACCCATTGGCAGAATTTTGGTGGAGACCGACAGCCCCTACCTGACGCCCCAGCCCCACCGGGGCAAGAGAAACTACCCCGGATATGTTAGGCTGGTTATCGACAGGATAGCTAAAATAAAGGGTATGGAATTTGACGAGGTGGCTGCCGTTACTGCCCAAAATGCCCTGGACCTGTTTGGTATCGGCAGGGATTAAGGGTAAA
>JBMNSO010000091.1:0-6951 GCA_050945235.1 Mahellales bacterium | reverse complement strand
CACTAGATTTTATAAATGTATGAAACGTTAATCCAAATTGAGTTTTGGAGGCATAAAAAATGAAAAAATTTCATCAACCTATCATTGCTCCCCTTGTTTTTGGGTGGCGATATAGGAGAAATCGCTGTAGGATTCGGGGCAAATAAATATTTGATTCAAATAGTATTTTTTGTTATTCTATTAATCAATAGGGAACTTATTATACATAAACTTTTTCCGGTATATGATGTTAAAACAAACCATCCATTTTTTAGATCCTTACTTAGAAATACGACAAAAAAATTCTGAGATTATGTAACGAAAATGGATTTTCATAAGTATTAGCAGACGATTCAAAGGATAAGAATATTAGACAGAGAATAATAGGGAGTCAATTGTTATGGGACAATACCGATAGGCTGTTGCAATTGTATAGGTCACTAAATATCTTATTACAAAGCATAGAAATAGGAGGATAGATATGAAAAAGTCGATTATAATTATAATATTTATAGCACTGTACATACTGGTAACCTTATTCGGACTAGGGCCGGTAATATTAGCCGATGGCCAAATGCAGGAGAGGGTTATTACTTTAATAGTTGTTGTATTAATATATCTTGCTATTACATTTGGTTTTAGGAAAGCATTAAAGCATGGAAAATAACCGGCTAATGGTTTTTTCTCCAAAAGGACGCAATCCTATTAAAAGACTATTTTAAAACCATATAAAACTACAAAAGAAGGGGAGTGTACTGATGAATATTGGAATAATAGTCCATTCAAAGACGGGTACTACTTTGGCATTTGGTGAATTGATCGCCCAAAAACTAAGGGACAAGGGTCACAATGTTGATATTGTCCAGGTCAAGACGGACTTACCGGATGATGTAACATCGCCCGAAAAATCAAAGAAGTTTACCATTACCAGCGATTGTGATTGCTCAAAATTTGACGCAGTGGTCATTGGTGGCCCTGTATGGGCATTTTCCCCATCCTCTATTATAATGGCCTGTGTGGAGCAGCTGCAAAACATATCGGACAAAAAAGTCGTACCCATTACGACTATGGGCTTTCCCTTCACTTGGATGGGCGGTACCCGTACCATCAAAGTCATAGGCCGGGTGGCAGCAAACAAAGGGGCGTCAGTTTTACCCGGCAAGGCCATACCAAAACTTTTCCATAACTACAAAAAACTAATGGAAGAAGCGGCAACGGAAATATCAAACTATTTTGAAGGTTAAGGGCTGGGTGATATCAAATGGGTGACTGTAAATACTGTGGGCAACCGGCAGGGTTCCTCAAAAAAAGGCATAAAGAATGTGAGCTGGCCCATAGTAAAGGAATTAACGAAATTTACAGTGTAATCGAATCTTGTATTTCAGATAATTCCAACATCGACGATATATTGAAAAAAACTCAGGATATAGCAAAAAGTAGCTATATATCCGAAAGTGAATTTCCGGTTGTAGTTAAGAGAGGATGGGAACGTACCGTCGAACATGCCTTTGAAGACGGAGTTTTGACCGAGGGAGAAGAGCAATGTCTGGGCACCATGACTAAAATCTTTGGTTTTGATAAAAAAGAACTTAATACAAATCCGGCCTATAACAAAATGGTAAAGGGTGCTGTTATAAGGGAAGTATTAGAGGGAAATATCCCCGAAAGATTTAAAATTACCGGGACTTTGCCCTTCAATTTTCTTAAGTCGGAAAGACTGGTCTGGGCTTTTCAAAATGCAAAATACTACGAAATGCGCACTTACAGAGAATACGTAGGCCGAAGTCAGGGGGTCAGTATAAGGATAGCCAAGGGACTATATTATAGGACGGGCGGGTTTAAAGGACGGCCGGTGGAGACCGAAAAAATGGTGTATATTGATACCGGCCTGTTAGGGATTACCAATTCCCATATATATTTTTCCGGTAGTAAAAAGAGTTTTAGGATAAAGTATAGTAAGATAGTTTCCTTTGAACCATATTCAAACGGTATAGGTATACATAGGGATGCTCAAACAGCAAAACCCCAATTCTTTTCAGTAGATGATGGTTGGTTCCTATATAATCTGGTAACGAATCTGGCGAGACTCTAACAGTTATGCAAGTTGTGTTGCCTGGCATTGTCTATATAACTAGAGGCAATGGCTTAAGCCAGTAAAGGCAAATAATCACCGAGACTTTTTTAGGGTGCATGATATTTGGTATGTATTTTATATAAAGAATGAATGATGGCATTTACAAGGCGGGCTCTTTGTAGTAGTATTTAATAAAATAAAGTTTTCAATGGTTAAAATATGCTATGATAGGTTTGCAGTTGGTTTTGCATTACCGAAAACGTATGAAGTTGAATATGAGGAGGCTATCTAATGAACTTAAAACCAAATACTAAACCGAAAAACCCAAATTTTTCTTCTGGCCCCTGTGCCAAGCATCCGGGCTATAGTTTAGATGCCCTGAAAAACGCTCCCCTTGGAAGGTCCCATAGGAGTGATGTAGGGAAATCCAGGCTCCAGAAATCTATAACCAGGACAAAGGAGATACTCGGAATACCCGATGATTATCTTGTAGGCATTGTCCCTGCATCAGATACCGGAGCAATTGAAATGGCCATGTGGAATCTACTGGGTCCAAGGGATGTGGACGTTATATATTTCGAATCCTTCGGCAAGTCATGGTGTAACGATATAATAAAACAATTAAAACTTGATAATGTGAGGACTTTTTCCTCTGATTACGGATTGCTTCCGGATCTATCCCAGGTCGATTTTGATCATGATGTTGTACTAACATGGAACGGTACCACTAGCGGTGTAAAGATACCAAACGGAGATTTCATACCCAAAGACCGAAAGGGGCTCACCATTTGTGATGCCACATCTGCCGTATTTGCCATGGAAATTTCATGGGACAAGCTGGACGCTACTACCTTTTCGTGGCAGAAGGTTCTTGGTGGTGAGGCGGCTCATGGCATGTTGGTGCTGTCACCACGGGCGGTGGAACGTATAGAGTCCTATACACCTTCATGGCCCATGCCGAAAATATTCCAATTGAGGAAACAAGGCAAGTTAAACCTGGGCATTTTTGAAGGCTCTACAATTAATACACCATCGATGCTCTGCAATGAGGACTACTTGGACGCATTAAACTGGGCGGAATCCGTTGGAGGTTTGAGGGGTTTAATAGAACGAAGCCAAAATAACCTGCGAGAGGTAGAGGAATTTGTCTCAACCAGGGATTGGATCGATTTTCTGGCCGCTGATCCCAAGATACGTTCCAATACCAGCGTATGTCTGAAGGTGGATTTGGAACATGACAAAATAAAAAAGATGGTTAAACTGTTGGAAAAGGAACAGGTGGCATATGATATTGCATCATATAGGGAAGCACCTGTTGGGCTGAGGATATGGTGTGGTGCAACCGTCGAGAAGGATGACATAAGGATTATGCTACAGTGGTTGGAATGGGCATATAATCAAGTGAAATAGCTGAATTAAATTTGTAGACAAATCATGGTTGGTTAATCCGTATCCCCGGAAGGTGCGGATTAACCATTCTTAATAATTATGCAATTGAATGTTAATACTGACAAAATCCATCAAAGGATAGGAAAAATGAAAAATTTAGTTCTAGTGGGAATGCCGGGAGCCGGCAAAAGTACTGTGGGAGTTATATTGGCCAAGGTATTAGGGATAAACTTTACCGATACCGACTTGCTTATACAACAAAGGGAAAATAGGCTCTTGCAGCAAATAATAAACGAGGACGGCATAAAAAGGTTCCTTGAGATAGAGGAAGCCGTAATACTAGATTTGGATATAAAAAACCATGTTATTGCCACCGGGGGAAGTGTTGTATACAGTCCCAAGGCCATGGCCAAGCTGAAGGATGATGGTATAATAATATACCTTCAGCTTGAATACCACGACCTGGAGGAAAGGATAAAAAACATTAAAACCAGGGGCATAGTAATGGAAAGGGGACAGACTTTAGGGGGTATATATAGGGAACGGCTGCCCCTGTATGAGAAGTATAAGGACATTACTATTAATTGCAGCCAAAGGACCATAGAAGAAGTGATAGCAATTATTGTTGGGAAATTGCGGCTTGAATATCCTGAGTTTGGGTGTATAATCAAGGGCTATTAATAATCAGTCCAATAATGGTTTAAATACTAATGCAAGTATAAGAAGGGAAAGAGTATGAAATATAAGTGGCTTGACACTGCTAAGAGGATCCAGGCACTAGCCCAGTCAGGCCTTGCCTATACGACAAATAAATATGACATCGAAAGATATGAAGAATTAAGAAGGATAAGCGTTGAAATAGTATCGGATTTTACAGGAATAGACATGGACAGGGTAAGGGAATTATTCGCCAATGAGACGGGATACCAAACCCCCAAGGTAGACATAAGGGCGGTTGTTTTTAAGGATAACAAAATTCTTTTGGTCAAAGAAAGGGTGGACGGGTGCTGGTCTTTGCCTGGAGGATGGGCAGATATAGGCCTTTCCCCGGGCCAGGTTGCGGCTAAGGAAACATACGAAGAAGCAGGGCTGGAAGTAAAGCCCGTTAAGTTGTTAGCGGTATTGGATAATAAAAACCACTATCGTGCACCATTTCCGTACCATATTTATAAAATATTTATTCTATGCAAAATTATTGGCGGACAACTGGCTGGGGGGCTAGAAACCAGTGATGCAGATTTTTTTACTGAGGATGGGTTGCCCCCATTGTCTTTAGGCAGAAATACAGCAGAGCAGATCAGAATGATGTTTGATTTTTCCAAAGACCCTACAAAGGAAGCTATCTTTGAATAGATTTTATATACAAATAATAGTTGTTGATATGACTTCTCCTTAATCAAATATTGAAGATCAATTTATTCCCAATAAGGATCATGGGGATAAGCTTATAAAGCAATTAGGAAATGAAAGTAGGACACGAATTGCGGGTTACCAAAAAATGGGTTCAGTTAGGGATTCATAAGAGTAGGGGTAGGTGGAGATGATGTACTACCATAACGTTTTTAACCAACTAAACAACGGGGCTAAGCAGCAGCAGTCCTATTATGAAAGTATTTTTGACAGTCTAATGGATATGGTAAGGGTCATTGATAGGGATAATATAGTCCAGATGATCAATGAATCCATGGCACAAAAGCTAGGGAATATTACAGGCAGGAAATGTTATGAAATACTGGGATGCAAGGGCGTGTGCCCTAACTGCATATCGGATAAGGCTATTAAATTTAAAAAACCCTATAGAAAGATTGAAGTATTGAATGGTAGGTTTTATTCCATCATTAGTTCACCGATTTACAATTACGACGGAAGTGTGGACGCAGCTGTGGAAGTCTTCAGAGATATAACGGAGGAAAGAAAACTCCATGATCAGATAATAAGGCAAAACCAGATTATGCAGAGGGATATAGATTATGCTGGCAAGATACAAAAGAGTTTTCTGCCCACGGCTTACCCGAACAATGAAAGGGTATCCTTTTTTGGAAGGTACATTCCATGCCAAGAGGTAGGCGGCGATCTATATGATGTTTTTCAATTGGACAGGCATCATATAGCCATGCTTGTAGCCGATGTAGCCGGCCACGGTGTTGCTGCGGCTATGGTAGCGGTTTTTCTTAAGGAGGCGGTAAGATCCATAGCAAAAGGGATGCCTCGGGGAAATGAAGGGGTTATCGAACTAAAGCCTTCCGATGTATTAAATAGTCTATATAAAAGATTCAATAGTATTGACTTGGATAGTAGCAGCTATATAACCATCCTATACGGGATTCTAGACCTAAGGGATAATACCCTTACAATGGCAAATGCAGGGCATAACTGTCTGCCGATATTGTATAACGGCTCAGTTCTAAAGGATTTATTTGTAAAGGGCCCGCCGATAAATAGATACTTAGGTAGTTATCCATACAAAGAGACTAAGTTTCATTTAAACAAGGGGGACAATATATTATTTTATACCGATGGTTTAATTGAGATTAGAAATACCCGCAACCATTTTCATTTACATGGTGAAGAACACCTAAAAAACTTTATAAAGCATAATTCACATTTAAAGGGCAAAGATATAATTGACACAATTTTGAAGGAAGTTGAGAGTTATTGTCCGCAGCAGTTAAGAAGTGACGATATAGCCATGCTGACGGTCAGTATGCTATGAGGAGGGATAATATGGGGAAACTGTTGGCATGTTATTTGATGCCCCACCCCCCTATAATCGTGCCGGAAGTGGGTAGGGGTGAGCAAAGGATAATAGATGACACAGCGCAAAGCATGAGAAAATGCTGGGATCAGATACATAAACAACAGCCGGATACCGTTTTGCTGATAACGCCCCACGGTACGGTGTTCAGGGATGCCCTGGCGATAAATTTTGATTCATCCCTAAGGGGTGATTTAGGTAGTTTCAGAGCCAAGGATGTATTTGTTAGGATGGATAATGACATTGACCTTTGCAGAGACATTGCCTCAAGGGTTGAAAACTATGGCATACCGGTGATTGCCATGGACAAGGGTACGGCAACGGAGTACAATGTCACCACCAGATTGGACCATGGTGCTTTAATACCCCTGTATTTTGCCGGGGAAGATCTTAATAAATACAAGCTGGTTCATATATCCATCGCCATACTTCCCTATGAACGGTTGTATGTCCTTGGCAGTATTATAGGAGAGACAATAAGGGACATATCCAATAAAAGTGTTGTAGTAATAGCCAGCGGAGATCTATCCCATCGCCTTACAGTAGACGCACCGGCCGGTTTCAGCCCAAAGGGCCGGGAGTTAGACGATACAATCGTTAGGTCCCTAAAGGAATTTGATGTACAAGGCTTGATTAATATAGACGGGGAACTGGTAGAACAGGGAGGAGAATGCGGGCTGCGCCCTATAATAATGATGATGGGAGCTCTGGATGGGTATGACGTGCAGCCCGAGGTATTATCCTATGAAGGTCC
>JBMNSO010000090.1:0-7174 GCA_050945235.1 Mahellales bacterium | reverse complement strand
CCACCACGGCGCTCCGGTCAGTGAAAACATCGCAACTAAGATGCCCGTCACCGCACCCACCGAGTTCTGGGAAATGTCCAGACCGCCCAGGATCATGGCTATCGTCAGACCCGCACCGCGGATGGCGGTGATGGATGCAAACAGAAAGATGTTCATCACGTTCTGGACCGATAGAAAGTGGGGTGAGGCAAAGGACAGAACAACACATATGATTACCAGTGCTATTAACAGGCTTAAGGTATTGCCCATCTCCGAGACCTTAAAGCCCCGCCCAACTCCTTTTTCTGCTTTTGTTCCGGTCATTGTCATATCTAATTACCTCCTACAGCCATATGCAATATTTTCTTCTGCTCAAAGTCGCTGCGCCTTACTTCGCCCATTACCCTGCCGTCATGGAATACCACTACCTTATCAGCTATACCCACCGTCTCCGGCAGCTCAGACGATACCATTATTATCGCTATACCTCGACGGCACAGGTCCTCCATCAGCTTATACACCTCTACCTTGGCACCTACGTCTATGCCACGGGTAGGGTCGTTTAAAATCAGTACCTTGGGATCGGTTAGCAGCCACTTGGCGATTACCACCTTCTGCTGGTTGCCACCGCTTAAGGAGTTCACTTCGGTGTACATGCTGGGTGTCTTTATATCCAGCCGATTGATCCACTCTCCGGCTACCTGGCGTTCCTTCCTGGCATTCATCGACATAAAACCTTCCAGTTCCTTTAAACAGGTGATGGTCAGATTATCCTTCACCGAATGGATGAGTACCAGGCCATCCTGTTTACGGTCACTGGGTACATACGCAATGCCTAAGTCCTTGGCTTGGATGGGGTTGTCGATGGTCACCGCCTTACCCTCCAGATATATACGGCCACTGTCCAGGGACTTTAGACCCAGGATGCCCTCCACCGTCTCTACTCGGCCCGAACCCTCCAGACCAAACAGGCCCACTATCTCACCTCGGTGTACCTCAAAGCTTATATCACGGGCTATGTCGCAGCTTAAACCCTCTACCCGCAGAACCACATCGCCTATCTGCGCCTCGCCCTTGGGATACATATCCTTTATATCCCGGCCCACCATCAGACCCACCAGTTCCTGGGTATCCGTTTTGTCTATGTCCAAAAGACCCACACGCTTGCCGTCACGCATTACCTGGACTCGGTCCGCTATCTCGAATACCTCATTGAGCTTGTGGGAGATATATATTATCGACACACCCTGGCCCTTTAAATCCCGGATTAACTCAAACAACCGTCTGGTCTCCACTTCGTTTAACGACGAGGTGGGCTCATCCATTATCAATACCCTTACATCCCTTGACATGGCCCTTAGGATCTCCAGCATCTGTTTCTCCGCCACCGTCAGTTTGTTTACCTCGGTAAAGGGATGGTACTTTATATTAAAGGTCTTTAACAAGGCCTCGGTATCTTCACGCAGTTTCTTATAGTCTACTCGCCTCAGTACCCCCGTCAGGGGTATACGCTCCATAAACAGGTTCTCGGCTATGGTCATTTCGTCCAGGTAGTTCAGTTCCTGATATATGATGGATATGCCTATGTCCATCCGCTCCTTGGGTGTCATGTCCGGGTTTATGTCCTTACCATCCAGCATGATCCTGCCGGTGTCAGGACGATACGCTCCAGACAGTATCTTCATCAGGGTGGACTTACCGGCACCGTTCTCACCGATTAGCGCCAGTACCTCACCCTTCCGTAACTCTAAGTCCACTTTGTCCAGGGCCAATACCCCGGGAAAGCGCTTGGTTATCCCCTTCATCTCTAATCTATATAAACTATCCATAATTCCTCCATTTATATAAGCCTTTTTCTCTATTGTGGAATAACATTTACAGGCCCAATCTATTAATCAGGCTCTTTGGCTAGGGTCGTACCTACAGCCATTCTATCTTTCTGACCGCCCCTCAGTTGCATGGGTTATTCTCCCTCCACCAGTTATAATCAAGGTTGCAGACTGCTGCATCAACCTGTGCAGCAGTCTGCAACTTCACTCTTATTCAGGATAATATTCGTTTATATTGCTCCTGCCGATGAATATGTGTTCCATCGTCTGCATCTTGTCCGGGTTCTTGCCCGCCAGTATGTCAAGGGCCAAGGGAATAATGTAATCACCGTACTTTTCGGGGAAATACCCTACAGAACCTATCCAACAGTTCGCTTCTGGCTTCCTTAAGTTCTCGATACACGGGTTGTCGCAGCCATGGCTGACGATTATGCAATGGTCCTGCCGGGCCGAGCTCTCAACAGCAGAGAAACAGCCCTGGGCCGTCTGGTCGTTTACTGTCCCGATGCCTATGTGCTTTAAATCAGGATGGGCGGTTAAAAAATCAGTCATTTTTTGCATACCGGGTAGGGTAGTATCCGATCCGCCGCCGCCCAGGTCGATGTATTCCACATTCTCTTCGGCCAGCTCGATTTCGCCGCTTTCTATCAATCCATCATATATACCCGATAATCGTTTCTTTACCTCTTCTCCGTTTTCTGAGTTGAAGAACAGTACCAGTTTTTCTATCTTACCATCCCACTGCTCCTTTACCTGCTCTGCCAAAGCACGGCCGGCCACCTTACCGGATTCTAAGTTGTTGGCGCCGAAGAACCAGGACTTCTCTCCGTCCTTTGATACATATTCTACATCTATGCCGATTACAGGTACACCCTTCTCCGAACATACGTCCACTATGTTGCCACCCACTTCGCCGTTTACGTTAAAGTCGACTATTAGCTGGGCACCTTGTAGTAATAAAGTATTTACATTGGACATCACCTGTTCAGGATCGAAGTTTGACTCTGCATATAGATACTTAACTCCATTTTCTGCCGCTGCCTTTTCCATGTTGTCCCCTACTTTTTTGAAAAAGTCAACCGTTGACGAACCCTGGTTAAACCCGATTACTATCTCATCATTTTCTTTTGGAGTCTTGTCGGGTGTTTCAGATTGTGCCGGTGTCTCATCCGCCGGGTCAGGTTCCTGTTGATTGCAGGCTGTCAGCGAAAATATCATTACTGCGGCCAATACTAGGGTTAGTACAGCAAGCCTTTTTTTGTTTTTTAACATTTTTGTTCCTCCTTGTGCTTTATATTTTGTAATTAAATTACAGCCTTAGCTGCAATAATTACCATAATAGGTGTTTCAAATGCTATAACTGTTACAAATGATTCATTTCACGGACATTTGATCATTCAATTGTTCATTTAGATCAAATATTTTTTCTAATGGCTCCAATCCACCGGTGCCATCAAGGTTGGGTTTGTCTGCAAACCACGGCCCTACCGTAGCCTGCCATTTACTGTTTATCTGATACTCCGACAACTTTTGAAGATGCTTGTCAAGGTCCTCACATTCATAGAATAAAATGGAGAGATTCTTATAGTTATATATTAAAAGCTCCTTAGCCCCGGATTCCTTTAAGGCCTTGAGATGCTCGGGCCAGCAATTCTTATGAAGCTCAACATAATCCTTTATATGCTCCTCCTTCAACTCAAAAACCAGACAATATTTTTTCATGAATATCACTCCAAAGCAGTATTATTTATCAACCATGGCAAGCCTAAGTATAACTACCTACTCAAATTTTATCTACATATTGCTTCTCTGAGCAGTTTAGAAGATTTGGTGGGATCGCCATATTTAATTACCTCAGTAAACTTCTCATACCCAACCTCATCAATAAGATTTCTGAGACCGATAACCCATGCTATGGATTCCCTTGCAGCTTCTATACCGTCTTCCCTATAGGGGTTCATATCCAGGGTATAATAATCGTCATAGCCTATTCTCTCCAGCCAGTACAATGCCTCTATGGTTTCAATGGTATGCACCGACCCAAACATCATATCGTCGTCCCATTGGTCGTAGTTATCGTTGATATGTATATACCATAATAATTCGTTGGATATGGCAATGGCATCCGCTACATTTTCCTGGGCTGCCTGAGCATGGCCCAGATCGCATAGAATGCCTACATTATCTCTTCCCACATCATTTATCAATAACCTTGTTTTGGCGGCAGTTGAAACAAACAGATGGGTCCTAGGCTCTTTCAATTTGTATTCCAAGCATATCTTAATATCTTTTCTATAGTCAGCGCATTCCCTAAGACCTTCTATCAACTGATCCCAGGCTTCAATATAATCGGCTTGGAAGGGATAATCAAAACCATCCTGGCCAAACCATACGTCTACTTTGTCGCATCCTACGTCGGCTGCCATATCCATAGCCTTTTTTACCTCATCAATAGCCGCGCGCCGGGTGGCCTCATCCTTTGCAGTGAAAGTGCCCTTCCCCCATTTGCCCTGAGTCCAGAGATCTGGTACCATCATACTGACCTTTAAACCTAGGTCGTTAAGCATTCCCTTTACCTCTTCGAAATTTTCATCATTTATGTGCCAATTACCTACCAGCTCTACTCCTTCTATTTCCTTTACCTGAGCAGCACCTTCCAGCATCTGTCTTAAGGTCTTTGGCTGGCCATATCCTGACTGTACATACCTATCGGCACAATTGCCGAATACCGGCAAACAGGATCCGAATTTAATATTTTTTTTCATAGCCCAGTCCCTCCATTTTATTTAGTAAACTCCATACTCAAACAGGGTATCCAGCATAGCCCTGTAGTTTTCAGGCGGAATATCATTGGTAATACTATGGCTGGAAGTAAGAATATATTTACCGCCTGGTTTTAACCTTTCTAGCAGCTCCCTTACTACTTTACTGGTTTCCTCTGGTGTGCCGAAGGCCAGCGGACCGGCGATATCCACATTGCCACTTATGGTGAACTTATCCTGGTATTTTTCCTTGATTTCGAATATATCCATACTATATGGTTCAATGGGGTTTAAGCAGTCAATACCCATCTCAGTTATAATGCTGTCCATAATACCATTTAGATTACCACATGAATGGAACATTATAGGCAGACCCTTTGCCTTGGCAGGCTCCATAATCTTAAGAGCCCTTGGCAACCATATTTCTTTAAAAATGTCAGGTCTTACAAAGGTGCCGGAATGAAAGGCTATATCATCTGCAAAATACAATACATCTATACCAGCATCCACTGCAATGTCCACCATCTTAACATAATATTCAACACAAACATCCAGCATGTATTCCGCAAATTCCCTGTCCTGGTATATCATAAGCAAAAAGTCATTAAACCCGCATATAAACTGGTAGCACGCTTGGAAGAAGCACCCCACCATAAAGGCAACACCTATATTAGTCCCTTTAACAGCCCTTACGTATTCCTCGATATACCTTTTCCTGGGGGCATAATCCAGTTCCCAGTTGGGCTTTACCATTTTTTCGGCATCTTCCCAAGTTTTTATCCTGCCATCATTTATGATATGTAGATCACCTTTGTCATCTCTGTATTTAACGGGCGTCCACAAAGCTTCAATACCTATGGCATCCTGTCCTATAATGTTGCAAAGCTCTATATAGTCCTTGGGGTCCATGGGAGGGGTTACATACGCATCATCTCCTGCACCCCTCGAAGCACCCAGGGTATTGCCCGCATTTCTACCCAAAAGGGCAGTTACGTTCCTGTCTTCTATCAATATCTCAAAATTTGGAACCCTGTCCGCAATACCCCCCTTCAAAACAGTTATTAGCCGTTCTATATTCGGTTTTCGCAAGCTCTCTTTGTTCATCTTTACAGCCTCCAGTACATTTATTTTGTGTTAAACATATACCTCCTGAGCATTGCACTTGATTCGGTTGCATCGCCTTGGCGTATTACCTTTCTAACCTCCTCCTTATCCATTGAATCTACCAACTGGTTCAAGACAATCATCCACTTAATGCTCTCATCTACCGCCCTTTGGCCATCTTCCCTGTATGGGTATTGATCGGTTGATATCCAACCATTATAGTCGGTCTCCTTCAACCAAAACAGAAATTCCAGATACGGTATGGTGTTTACCGAACCGGTTATCATATCGTCGTCCCATAGTCCGTAATTATCGTTCATATGGATATGGAATAACTTATCCCCGTATTTTTTCAGTATAGCCACCGACTCGGCCACATTTTCATAAGCAACCAAGGCATGACCGTAATCTATGGTAACCCCGCAATTGTCTTCGCCGATTTCCTTTACCATTAATAGTGTGCTGGTTACGGTTGATGGGTAGCTTCTGTTTCTGGGTTCCTTCACCTTATATTCAATGGATACCTTGACATCTTTCCTGTATTTGCAACACTCCTTAACCCCTTCCTCAAACCACCCTCGTTCCTGTATGTAGTCAGCCTGGAAATAATAGTCGTATCCATCCTGCCCCGGCCATAGGCTGACAATTTGGCCTCCAAGTTCGGATACGATATCCATCATTTCCTTGGTATGACTTACCGCTTGTTCCCTTATCTTCGGGTCCTTGGATGTAAAGGCACCCCTTCCCCATTTCATTTGGCCAAAATGGTCAGGTATTATTGACACTAGCTTTAACCCCGTTCGGTCCAATTGTTCCTTTATCAATCCGACGTTTTTACTGCTTATATGCCAGTTGGCTACAAGTTCAACACCTTCTACATGCTCAATCGCTGCTACCCTGTCAAACATCTGTTCTATGGTAAAGGGGTGGCTGTAGCCTGTGCTCAGGTAACGGTCACAGCAAGAACCTACATTTCCAAGTATCACGGAATATTTAGGATTATACATTCGCACCCTCCTGTTTAAAATTGCTCTAACTTGCCCTTTAATTGCTGGTTTAGGTCAAATATTTTTTCTAAAGTATCCACCTTGCCCGAGCCGTCGAAGGTGGGACTTTCCTTAAACCATGGACTGACTTTGGCATTCCATTTCTTTGCCGCCTCTGTCTGCCCATATGTTTCATAAAACTTGTCGATATCGTCGCACTCATAGAATATAATGGAAAGATTTTTGTAATTATAGATAATAAGGTTTTCTGCTCCCGATTCTTTTATAGCAGTCAAAACCTCGGGCCACGCGTTTTTATGTATGTCTACATAATCCTTTACATGGTCCTCCTTGATTTCTGCCACCACACAGTATCTCTTCATACTCTTGACCTCCTCCTTTAATTAATTCTTATTTTGTTGTAAGAATACTAGATCTAGGGTAGGCACACCCTTCTATTTAATAAAATCGATTTAATTAACAGAAAAAATTTCTGCGTGTAGCTTATTGATTA
>JBMNSO010000089.1:0-7278 GCA_050945235.1 Mahellales bacterium | reverse complement strand
AAAGGGTATTTTTGAGGAAGAGACCCAAGTACCGTCTACCACAGAAATTTCTATAAAATTTAAAATTAACCCGGCAACAGCGGGCAAAGGTGTGAATTTACTAGTGGATGAAGGTATTATCTATAAAAAGCGGGGTGTGGGTATGTTTGTGTGCAAGGGAGCAAAGGACAGGGTGTTGCAAAAACGCAGGGAAAGTTTTTATAAGGACTTTATCTTATCTTTGCTTGAAGAAGCTTCAAAATTGGGCATGTCAAAGGAAGAAATAATAAAAATGATAGAAAGGGGTAATGGCTGATGGGAGCAATCAAGATTGAAGGACTGACCAAGTACTACGGAAAGATAAAGGCACTGGACGATATAAACCTAACAATAGAGCCCAACAAAATATACGGGTTTTTAGGAAGGAACGGTGCGGGCAAGACTACCCTTTTAAATCTTCTGACCAATAAGATATTTCCCACAAAGGGTGACATTACAATAGATGGCCAAAGGGTATTCGAGAATGACAGTCTGCTTGGCAGGATATTTTATTTGACGGAAAAAAACTTATACCCGGAAGGTTTTAGGATCAAGAAGATATTTAGGTGGACTAAAGAGTTTTACCCTTCCTTCGATATGGACTATGCCAATACCCTGTGTGAAAAATTCGGGCTTAATACCGACAAAAAGATAAAGGGCCTGTCAACGGGTTATAAATCAATTTTCAAAGCAATAACCGCCCTAGCATCCGGTGCCGATATAATAATGTTCGATGAACCGGTTTTAGGGTTGGACGCCAACAATAGGGATATGTTCTATAAGGAACTTTTGGCCAGTTACAATCGGCGTCCCAAAACCATAATAATCTCTACCCATCTTATTGAAGAGGTAGATGAAATTTTAGAAGAAGTAATAATTATTAAGGAAGGTCGGGTCATCCTCACCGATTCTCTGGAGGGGCTTTTATCGTCGGCCTATACGATATCCGGCGAAGGCAATAGAGTTAACCAATATATCGGCAATAGAAAATATACGGGAGAGGAAACCATGGGCAGGTATAAGTCGGTCATAATACTGGAAGATACCAGGGATGCATCCCTGGCCCAAGAGTTGGGTTTGGAGTTTGGCAGGGTGGAACTTCAGAAGCTGTTTATAGCATTAACAAATTATTAAGGAGGGGATGTCGTGAATAATATTTTAAAGGTTATCAAATACCAACTTCGGGATTTTAGGATAAGCCTTATAGTATTCTATGGGATAGTACTGGCCATCATTGTCATTGGAGGTGTTTCTTACAGCAATTTAAGCAATGATACCAACGTAAGTGTGAGCTTTAGTGGATTTGGTATGGCAGCCGTCATATTTATATTTGTTGCCGGACTGAATTGTTTCCGGGATAGCTTTAAGTTTATACAGGCCAATAATGTATCCAGAAAAAGTTTCTTTATGGGAAATGGTATTACCATAATTTCAGTTGCAGCGTTAATGGCCATTGTGGAAGCAATACTGGATAGTACTTTAAAGCATTTCTTTCCCTATCAAGGCTTATTTCAACAGCTTTATAAGAGCAATTCAATGGTGGCGGATTTTTTGTGGTCCTTTGGATTATATGCCTTTGCTGTAAGCCTGGGCTGGTTTATAACCATGGTATATTATAGGAGTAGCAAGCTTATAAAAACCATTGTTTCACTAATACCTGCATTTATAATAATACTGTTGGTGGTAATAAATAATCTGACTGCGGGTGCCCTGGGCCGGGGTATGGTTAATTTATTAGCGGCAGCCCTGGGCTTTGGTAATGATTTTAATGCCTATATGGCAGTATTGTCCTTTTGGGCGGCAACAGCAGTACTTTTGGGGCTGAGCTTCCTTCTCATTCGCAGGATGCCGGTAAAGGATTAGTGTAAAGACCTGATGTAGTGGCCGTCAAATGATATTCCCTGTCAAGTAGACAGTAAAATCAAAAGTTTCAAATGCCAATCGAAAAATGACGTTTGGCATTTTTGTATGCATTTTTTTATAAGTATATTAAATTGTATTGACATTCTTTGACTACAGTTGTAGACTTATAGTATGACTACATGCGTAATCGAAGGAGCGTATTATGGGTAAGTATAATATTAGTGAAGCGGAATGGAAGGTCATGGCTTGTTTATGGAAGGAGTCGGGGTTAAGCCTAAAGGACATTACACGTCGGCTTAAGTATGAAAAATGGAGCTATTCCACCATAAGAACCCTGGTGACCAGGCTTATGGACAAGGGAATAATAGATGCGGATAAGTCGTCACCCTCAAATTTCAAATATTTCCCCGTGGTGTCGGAAAAGGAATGCAAAATGGAGGAGAGCAAGAGTTTCCTTACAAGGGTTTTTGACGGGTCTTTGGCCATGCTGGTTTCAACCCTGGCAAAGGATGAGACTCTGTCGAAGGAAGATGTATTAGAGCTTAAAAGAATAATAGACACCATGGACGGAGGTGAAGACTAAAATGGAAAGCATAATCAACATAATTATAACAACATCTGTTACGGCACTGGTTATACTTGTGGTAAGGTCAGTGCTCAAGGATAAAACCTCCCCTAAGTTACGATTTGTTCTTTGGGCTGTTTTAACTGCAAGGCTTTTGGTGCCGATATTTCCCCAAAGCGGTATCAGCGTCTTTAACTTCCTACCCAACGCACCATGGCAAAGCACAGCACTCCAAGGCAGCGCGTCGGAAGGCATGGCATCGGGGGAAATATTACCTCAAGGCAGCACATGGGAGGGAATATCGCCTCAAGGCAGCCCATCGGGAGAAGTGTCGGATATGGTAACACAGGGCAGTCCAAAGGCTGCAATCAGCGCCTGGGAAGATAGTATATGGAAAATTTGGTTTTCAGGTTTTTTAGTCATGCTTTTTTATATGTTGGGCGTATATTGTGTATATCATTTAAAAACAAGAAAGTATAGAAAAATACAGGATACCGCCCTTCAATCGTTGTTGGATGGGTGTAAAAGACAAGTGGGCGTAAATGCCGATGTTATTGTAAGAATTGGCGGGGATAGACCTCTTCTAAAGGGTATAATCAAGCCTGAAATAATCCTGCCTAAGGGATATACCCAAGAAGAGCTAAAAGGCGTCTTTATCCATGAACTCATGCACCTTAAGCATAGGGATACTTTGTGGAATATGCTAAGTACCCTACTGATTTGTATTCATTGGTTTAATCCCGTGATATGGTACTGCTACTTTGCCTTTAGGAGGGATATAGAAATCCTTTGCGATTACAGGGTACTGAAGGTGTATGATAATAGAAAGGGGTATGCCGCTTTATTATTAAAGACTGCTTTAAATAAAAACAGCTTTCCTTTGGCAACCACCGCAATGCACAATGGACGAAGGGCCATAATCAACAGAATAAAAGCTATAGCCTGCTTTAAAAGAACCGGGATTATTTGGACCATTGTAGCTGTTGCTGCGGTTGTTACGATAGCTGCTCTATGTCTCACCAATCCCATAGACCGGTACAATAACCCATCCGAAGTTAATGATGCAGCCGATGAGTTGGATTATGATAGGATTTATCAGTATAAGAACCCCTATGTGGGCAATGGAAGCAATGTTAGCAATCTCACCGGCAGCCTGTACTATGCCGAGTATAAAAACGGAATCAGTCTTCAAACTTCGGCCCAGTCCTATGGCATAACGGTGAACTATTTAGTGGAACCTGGCGTTATAGCGCAAGATGGTGTTGTTACGGCAACGGATGAGATGTTTAAAAACGCGGCTGTAATCTTTTGTCTTATCGATAATGTGGACACTGTTACCTTCAGCTTCGATGACGGTAGCGGTATCTACAGCCTACCCTTTGAAAGGAGTTTCTTTAATCAGATTTGCAAAGGGGATATAAGGGAATACTCTGTTTCTATTGATACATTCAAGGACCAATTCATTCCCATGATTGAATCCATGGACTGGAGACCATTGACAGACTTAATGTAAAGTTACTTAAAGTGCATTACTTTAATTGTATCATATAATACCGCTCGGTTATACGAAAATCGATTATCCTTCTCAAAAAAATTTGCATTTTTTCATCAGTATTTATAAAATATGCTTGACATTGACGTAACGTAAAGGTATATAGTGATTATTAAAGGAGGTGATATCATGGAATACACAGTCCAAGGCTTGGCCAAAATAGCAGGCGTCAGTACCAGAACATTAAGGTACTATGACGAGATAGGGCTTTTAAAGCCTGCGAGGGTGAACTCAGCGGGATACCGGATTTACGGCCGAACCGAGGTGGATATGCTGCAGCAGATACTTTTTTTCAGGGAACTGGGTCTTAACTTAAAGAAAATAAAGGATATAATAACATCACCTTCCTTTGACAGGTCAAAGGCACTCAGGGAGCACCATAAAAAGCTGCTCCAAAAGAAAAGGCAGCTGGACTTGCTGATACACAATGTCGAGCGGACCATGGAATCTATAGAAAGGAGAAGAACAATGGCGGATAAAGATAAGTTTGAAGGCTTTAAACGCAAACTCATTGATGACAACGAAAAAAAATACGGTAAAGAAATCCGTGAAAAGTATGGGGACAGCACTGTAGATAAGTTCCATAAAAAATTGATGGGCATGACACAGCAGGATTTTGAAGCGGTACAAAGGCTGGGTGAAGAAATAATTGAAACCCTGCTAGAGGCCTATAAAACAGGGGACCCGGCCGGGCAATTGGCCCAAAGGGCGGCAGATATGCACCGGCAATGGCTGAGCTATTACTGGCCCAAGTATACAAAGGAAGCCCATCTGGGGGTTGCGCAGTTATATGTACAGGATGAAAGATTTACTGCATATTATGACCAAAGGCAGCCGGGTTTGGCAGCTTTCTTAAAGGATGCGGTTGAAGTTTATGTTAATAAGCAAAAATAAAACTGTTTTTCTGTAATTTATATAAGGCACAGGCGATAGGCCTGTGCTTTAAACTTATTTGATGTAATAACCTAAACGCGAACTTTATGTACGCGAACTTTATGTTAAAGTGTGCTGTTGTTAAACTTCATAATGGGAAGGTTAATGCAGCAAATTTTTGGATACTGGGTATAGATTAAAGAATTTTTATGGATTTATTCCTTTCAAAGACCATATCAAGCCATGGTACATTAAAGACCTATGATATAATATATTAAATCTTAATATACAAGTTTTAAATTCCATTACTGTCCGTGTCCATCTGGTACTATTTGCCTTCCATCGTTTCGGTTCAGTGTCGGTCATGGGTATCCTGTGGCGGTATTGTGTATCGATATGGCTGTTTTTGTATATAGGTGCAGTATGGGTTATATATTATTTGTTTTGGGTATTAAGAAATATTAGTATTACAAAGGTGGATATATGATAAGTGATTATTTAAAGGACCAAGTATTAATCATGGACGGTGCCATGGGCACCTATTACTCCCAGGTTACTAACAGATACGATGTTCTTCCGGAGTTTGCAAACATCGACAAACCGGAAATCATTGAAGAAATTCACAGACAGTATATATCGGCGGGGGCAAGGCTTATTAGAACAAACACCTTTTCGGCCAACAGCATTGTGCTGAACATACCAAAGCCCCAAGTGAAGGATATAATTACAGCGGGGGTGAGAATAGCAAATAAGGCAGCGGCAAATAAGGATGTTTTTGTAGGGGCAAGTATCGGACCTGTTCCCGAGAGGATTGATAATATTGACGCAAGTCCCCAATCTGTTTTGGAGGAATACAGGTTTATAAGCGATGTTTTACTGGATTCAGGGGTAAAAATATTCATTTTTGAAACCTTTAACGATTTTACCTATCTAAAAGAGGTTGCAAAATATATAAAACAAAAGGACGACACCGTCTTCATCTCCGCTCAGTTTGCTACAACCCCGGAGGGTTTCACACGAAAAGGGATAAGCAATGAATTGGTGATATCAGAGGCGGAAAATTGTAAGGATATTGATGCCTATGGGTTCAATTGCGGTGTGGGGCCTACACATTTATATAACCTATTAAAGAAGACGGACCTTGGAAGTGGTATTATTGTTGCCGCACCAAATTCAGGGTATCCGGAAATAGTACATGAGAGAACGGTATATATTCAAAACCCCGATTATTTTGCGGAAAGAATGCAGGAAATCAGTAGGCTGGGTGTCAAGATACTGGGCGGATGCTGTGGTACAACCCCTGCCCATATACAAAAAATGTCCCAACTCATAAAACCCTGCCCCAAAATTAAAACTGTAAAAAGCAAACCCGTAAAAAAGTTGGTGGCCGTTAGGACAAGACCACAGCCCCATGGTTTTATGGAAAAACTAAAGAGCGACGAGTTTGTTATAGCAGTGGAATTGGACCCGCCTTTTAATACACAATGCGATAAAATAATTGAAGGGGCCAGGATGTGTAAGGAAAATGGGGTGGATATAATAACCATTGCCGATTCTCCCATGGGCAGGGCAAGGATGGATCCGATAATGCTCGGGGCGAGGATAAAAAGGGAAGTGGGGATAGAGGTTATGCCCCATATATGCTGCAGAGACAGGAATCTAAATGCATTGAAGGCCGGCCTTTTGGCAGGGTATATTGAAAACATCAGGAACATATTGGCGGTAACCGGCGACCCGGTTGCAGCCGCCGATAGAGACGAGATAAAACCAGTGTTTAACTTTAATTCTTTAAAGTTGATGGAGTTTATCACTACGATGAATAATGAGGTTTTCAGTGAAGATCCGGTTAATATCGGCGGTGCACTGAACTTGAATGTGCCCAACCCCAAGGTTCAAGTGGCAAGGGCACGAAAGAAGGCAGAAAAAGGGGCGGCCTTTTTCCTTACCCAGCCCATATTCGATGACAGGGTAATCGACCTGTTGCCGCAAATTATAAAGCACGAAGGGATTAAGGTGTTGGGCGGCATTATGCCCTTGGTAAGCTATAGGAACGCACTTTTTTTGAACAATGAAGTGGCCGGTATAAATATACCGGATAGTATTGTTAAGGGATTTGACAAAAATATGACCAGGGAAGAAGGCGAAACCCTTGGGATAGAAATAGCACTGAGCATTGCTGATAAGATTAAAGAGTACGTACACGGGTTTTATTTTATTACGCCTTTTAACCGGGTAGAAATGATAATGAAGATAATTAATAAGATTAGATAATCTGCCATGACCAAAGGAAAGATTATGGGAGGTGGGGCACAACAATGGACAGTATTTTGATTGTGGAGGACGATAAAATCATCGCCATGGGTATCGAATATTCTTTGAAACAGGAGGGCTTTGACACCCATGTATG
>JBMNSO010000088.1:0-7463 GCA_050945235.1 Mahellales bacterium | reverse complement strand
AAAACAAAAGCACTCCAAAGGCTTAAACATAACTTCTATAGGCGGTACTTTACCCAAAAAAATAAATTTTTAGGAGGTAGGAGAATGGTAAAGGTAGGTATTATAGGAGCCGGTTTTATGGGGAAGACCCATGCCGATGGGTACAAACTTCTAAACAATGCAAAGGTTGAGGGTATTGCCGATGTCAATGCACAGGCAGGTAATGAATTTGCCAAGGAGTATAGCTGCAAGTACTACCAGGATGCCGAGGACCTAATAAAAAGGGAGGACATAGATATTATCGATATATGCCTTCCCACCTTCTTGCACGAAAAATATGCGGTGATGGCAGCGTCCTATGGCAAGCATGTCCTGTTGGAAAAGCCCTTTACCCTGACCATGGAACAGGCCGATAACATACTGGCGGCAGTCAAAAAGGCTGGGGTTAAGTTTATGGTGGGTCAGGTAATAAGGTTCTGGCCGGAGTACATGAAGATTAAGGAATTCTACGAAGACGGCCTGTTGGGCGATATTAAGATGGTGTATGCCTGCCGTCTGGCCCAGCATCCCGATTGGGGGGAATGGTTTTTTGATCCCGAAAAGAGCGGCGGCGGGTTGTATGACCTCCATATCCACGACATAGATTTTGTAAGATATCTTCTGGGTCCGGTAGAAAGCGTATACGCCACCGGCAAAAAAAGCCCCAACGGTGCATGGAACCATGTGATGTCGGTGTTGAACTTCGCCAACGGTTCCAAGGCCTGTGTAGAGGGTGCCTATGAGATGACTGAAAACTTCCCCTTCACCATGGGTTTCAGAGCAGTGGGTACCCAGGGCACTGCGGATTTCACCCTAAGCGCAGGCTTTAACCTGGAAGATAGGGAAAGCGCTGTAAACCGTTTGGTGTTATACAGGCAGGGCAACACCCCCGAAGTTATAAATGCTGAAAAGAAGGACGCCTATGCCAACGAAGTGGAATACTTTGTGGGATGTGTGGAAAGGGATGAATACCCGAAGATTATAACCCCCGAAGACAGCAGGGATGTATTGGGCATAGTACTGGCTATAAAGGAATCCCTGGAGGAAGGCAGGATAGTCAAGCTGTAGTTTTGTAGAATATTTGGTATAATGGGAGGTAATAATATGCAGTACTATAACCTAAGGGACAGGACCAAAAGCTCCGATATCACTCACCTTTTCCCCGATTGGGATCATGGCAATGAACGGGTTGCGGTCTTAAGCCCCCATGACGATGATGCGGTAATTGGAGCCGGCGGCCTGATATGTACGGCCATGGAAAACGGTGCCCAGGTATATGTTTTCATATTCTGTAACGGTGACGGCGGTTACAGCGATATAAAGCTAAAGGATACCATAGTGGGCATAAGGGCCAAGGAGACGGTAAATGCTTACAAGGCCCTTGGTCTACCCGAAGACCATGTGGTAAGGTTCGATCTTTCAGACTTTAGCGTAAAGCCCTATATCGGCTGGAAGATGCCCTGGGGCAAGGTGGGCATAGATTATTACAACATCAAGAAACTCAGGGAGTTTAAGATAACCAGGGTGCTTATACCCAATGGATACAAGGAGCACGCCGACCATGAGGCGGTGCATTATGTAGGGTTTTATGATTCCCCCCAGACCGGGGATCCCATACTAATGGACTGGGGACCGCCCAGTGTCATAAAAAGCACCATGGTGTATTCGGTATGGTCGGATTTCACCCCCGAGGATGCGGTATTGAACAAAGCCGATTTCAGTATACGGGCCAACAAGGCAATAAAGTACCCAAAGGATACCGAGGACAGGATCCGTCAGGCAATAAGGCAGTGGGCATCCCAGGGCGAGATAATAAAGGACTTGGTGGCCCGCAGGGAAGAAAGGCTATGCAATGACGGCTATATAGAGCTATATTTGGATGTAGACCCCCGGCCCAAGCTCAAATATGAGCCATACATACAAATGATAAGGGATATGGACAGGTGAAAAAAGCGACGGGAAATCAAAGATTAGTACGGGAAACCAACCAAAAATTAATTATAGACGCCTTCAGGCAAAGGGGCATGATATCCAGGGCCGAGCTGGCCAAACTCCTTAACCTCAGTGCACCCAGCGTGTCCAATAACATAGACCAGCTGTTAAGGCTGGGCATGCTCAGGGAGGCGGGGGAAGGGGATTCCATCGGCGGCCGTCGGCCCATACTGCTAAAGTTCAACTACCAATACAGGTACATCGGTGTTATCGATCTGAGCAGCGATGTAATAAGGGTGGTATTGGGCGATCTCCAAGGCAATATAGTGGCGGTTGAAGAGATTATCCTGCCGGAATTGAAGATAGGCAGGCAGATACTGGACGATATAATCCGGTCCCTCCACGCCCTTTTGAAGGAAAACGGTGTGGATATTGATAAGCTGATGGCCATAGTTATAGGCATCCCGGCGGTCATTAACGACGACACCGGGCAGCTGCAACTGGCGCCCCAGTTTCAGGGTTGGGACAAAATCAATATAAAGGACGAAATAGGGGGGAAGTTCAATACCAGGGTCATCGTTAAAAACGATGTTAATATGGCCGCCCTGGGGGAGTGCAGGTACGGTGCCGGTAAACGGTATAACAATATGGTTTACGTGGGTGTGGAAACAGGCATAGGTGCCGGTATAATAATCGACGGCAGGTTATATGAGGGCAGCAGGAAGGCGGCCGGCGAGATCGGCTACTATATTTCCTCCTATGAAGAGTTAGGTAGTAAAAACGATCAGTTCGGTCCCTTGGAGTCTAGGCTGGCCGTACCCGCCATCATTAAACGGGTAAGGGACGGCATAGCAAAGGGTAGCCAAAGCAAGGCCTTGGAACTGGCAGGGGGCGATATAGACAGGATTAATCTGGGCATTCTTAAGAGGGCGGCAATGATAGGGGACGGGTATGTGATAAATATAATCCAAGACAGCGCAAAGATGCTGGGATGGGTTATAGCAAACATCAATGTGATACTGGATGTGGAGCTGGTAATCATAGGCGGGAGGGTAATAGAACTGGGTGAACATTTCATTGAACCCATAAGGCAAACCATTGACCGCTTAAGTCCCCTAAACACTTCGATAGTGTATGCCTCCCTGGGCAGTAAGGCTGTTATCTACGGTGGCTTTGCCCTGGGCCTTGATTATGTTTTTAATCATATACTGGACGAAACCTGATACGCTTTCAAGGGTACATGGATTCAAGGGTTCATAAAAATAGGTGCCAATACAAATAGGGTATTGCTAAGCATATATCATTAGCAATACCCTATTTGTTGTTAAGCCTTTAACTGTATTGTGTCGTAATGATCCTTTTAACCGTATTGTGCCGTGATAATTTTTAAACCCCGTTGTGTCGTAATAATTCTTTAACCGTATTGTGTTGTGATAATCCTTAAACCGTATTGGTTCGTGAAAACACTTAAATCCTTTTATCTTTTTAACCGGTCCTTTTTTACCTGGCACAAAAAAATCTACGTATTGTTCCTTAGACCGGCAAATTAACGGTTTATAATTTTTTTGCTACTTCTTCAAGGCAGTTGCGGCAGATATTCTTTCCTTTGTAGTTTTCCACGTCCCTGGCGTCACCGCAGAAAATGCAGGCCGGCTCATATTTTTTAAGTATGATATGCTCGCCGTCGACATAGATCTCCAGTGCGTCCTTTTCAGCAATATTTAAGGTACGCCTTAACTCAATAGGTATTACTACTCTGCCTAATTCGTCTACTTTTCTGACAATCCCTGTAGATTTCATAATTCTCCTCCTATGTTACAAAATTCGACAAAATGTATTATAATTATATTAACAATAATGCCAATAAAAGTCAACATGAAATTTGAGAAATATTCTTTATTTTGTTAATTTATTGTATAATTGTTTTTATAAGGAGGATTAAGTCATAAGATGGGAGTTTTAAACATTGATAAGATTATATCCGAGAAAATGAACTATGTCAATCAGCAATTAAAAAATAAGTACCATGGTCTTAATCGTGACAAGGACAAAAAGATTAAAGATATACTCCTTAAAAGGGCGGTTAGGTCCATAAAACTGTCCCGGAAGGTGACGGAGGCTGTAAAGGAGCTAGCCGGAGGCAGGCCGCTGGTGGGAGTGGACGGCTCCATTAACATGGTAGGGTCATCCTATCCCCATTACCTGGCCCTGATAAGGGCAATGGCCAAGAGTACCTGTAGGGACCATGGGGATATCGTGTTGGTCGATGTACACTATCCGGGTTTTCCGGCCCAGCCTTCAAAGGCGGATTCCAAAGCTTCCTCGAAGGGTTTACCCGGGGCTTCTCCACAATCTTCTTGGGACGCCCCTCCCAAGGGTGTTCCAAAGGATTTCCCCGAGGTTTCTTCACAGCCTACTTTGGACGCCCCTTCCAAGGCTGTTTTAAAGGCTCCTTCTGCTGCTGTACCTGGGGACAGCTTCACCGACCGTACCTATGATACACTGGAGGGTGGGGGCATATCGAAGGCGGCTGCCGATGAAAACCGTCGTTCGGCCAGGATGGCCCAGCTGGAGATCGAGGCCGCTACCGAAAGCCTTAGGACCATGGACCCATTTTTAATAATGCTGGACGGTTCACTGGTACAGTATAGGATAAAGTGTAGGCAGGCGTGGGAGGAGTTCAGCACCATGGCCCTAAATAGGGGTGTGTTGGTGGTGGGAGTAATCGAGGAGATAAAGACCGACTTTCTCTATCCGGTTATAAAGCACGATATCGGCTGGGATACCGATATCTTATATGACCGGGAACTGCTCTTCGGCCTTTTGGATGTGGGAGAGATGCTGGTGGTGGATGAAGGGGTTATACAGCCCTCCAAGGAGGGGTTGGCCACCTGTTTCGTACGCTCTTCCAGGGACCCCCACCCGATAGCTCTGGACATGCTTAAAGAACAGGAGGAGTACCTGTACGACACTGCTTGCCTGGTATACAGCCTGACCCCTAAGGACGGTCGAGGTATCCCCCTATGGCTGGATATTGTCGACCGGGAAGTAAGGATCACCGACAGGATGATGGAATCCTTGGTGGACTGTTATATAGATGAGGATTTGAGGTATAGGCTGCTTAGGCCCAAAAGGGAAAACAGGGGGTATTAACCCATGTAGTTATCGTGGGTGGATTAGTGGTTAAGGATTGGTATATAATATATTAAATCTCATCCATAGGAAGGGGAAGGACAGATGAATATAGTAGGTATTACCACACAACAGGAGGTATGGGCAGCCTCCCGGGATTTTAGGTTTAGGATAAATCAGATACTTATAATAGAGGATGAATACCAGGGTCACTTGCGGGGTGAGGTGGTGGAGACCAATTCCTTCAATAGGTTCATACCCCTTGATATGACCGGCAGCGCCATGGTGGACAAGGATGTACTGGCCTCTTTGCAGCGCCTGGGCTACGATATCGGCGAGGATACCATACACCTGGCAAAGGTAAGGCTGCTGGTGGAGGCCCAGTACCCGGTACAGACCGGTGCCCGGGTGAGGGTGCCCTCCTTCGACGAGGTAAGGGATTTGATGGTCCATGCCCGGCCCCGGGACGGGCTGGTTTTAGGCGTCATAAAGAGCACCGAAAATATGTGCCACGCCATGGACGATGATTTAAAGGATATCGCCCATATATATGAAGACAGCCAGGTTAAGAGGAACCATGGCATACCCTTTATATTTGATATAAGAGCCATGCAGCAGTATCCCCACATAGGCATATTCGGCGGCTCCGGTTCCGGTAAGTCTTTTGGTATGAGGGTACTGTTGGAGGAGATTATGAAACTGAATATACCGGCGGTGGTGCTGGACCCCCATTTTGAAATGGATTTTTCCGCCCCTGCCGATAATATAGATGTATCCTATAGGACAGACTTGAGGGACCGTTTTCAGTGCATGCAGATAGGGGAAGGTATCGGTGTTAATTTTTCCGACCTATCCACCGGTGACCTGAAAAACCTGCTGGCGGCTTCCGGCCAACTGACAGAGTCCATGGAAAACGGAATAGAGGTGCTTCACAAAAGGAACGATACATACCACAGCTTTTCCCAGCGGATAGAGCTTTTGGCCCAGGGTTTGGAAGAAGGAGAAAATGCCATCAGGGCTAAATTGAGTGAGGCACAGGATCAGTACGAGCGGGATATGTACACCAAATGCCTGGCCATCCTATCGGAGCATCGCAACGCAGTGCCCCTGCCATCGGTGAAGGGCCTGGTATGGCGGCTGAGGCGGCTGCACAACGAAGGGCTGTTTAATCACAATATCCAGCCCCTGGTGGACAACATAAAGCTGGGCAAACTCACCGTCATCCAGGGTCCCAGCAGGTTGCTCAATGTTTTTTCGACGTATATACTGAACAACCTGTATAGGAGGAGGAGGGATTACAGGGACGCCCTGTACAAAAATGTGCCCTGTGAATTCTTCCCACCCTTTGTAATAGCCGCCGATGAGGCCCATGGTTTTGCGCCCAAGGGCTGGGAAACACCCTCCAAAAGGATACTAAAGGAGATATCCCAGGAGGGCAGAAAGTATGGTGTGTTTCTCATACTGGCTACCCAAAGGCCCACCCTTTTGGATGAGACAATAACCGCCCAGCTTAATACTAAACTGGTGTTTAGAACGGTCAGGAGTTCGGATATTACCACTATTAAGGAAGAAACCGACCTGGCGCCGGAGGAGGCCCGTCGTCTGCCGTACCTCAGGTCCGGGGATGCCTTCATATCCTCCGCCATTATCGGTAGGACCATGGCCATCAGGATTAGGCTGGCCAAGACCGCCAGCCCCCATACGGTAAATCCCTTTGATGAGCTCAAGGAGCGGGTGGAACAGGACCAGAACCGGCTGTTGTCCTGTATCAAGGAAGGGCTTCCGGTATTTGAGCATAAACTGACCGCCCTGGCCAAGGATATAGAAGAATCCACCGGCGGCAAGACGGTAATTGACGTAAAAAAGCTCAAGGAACTTTTGGACAGGCTGTGCGACCAGGGCAAGCTGAAGGTGGAACAGTCGCCCTTTGGTAATATATATAAGGAAGCTTAAAACTTTACAGGAGGCAAAGCATATTGAAAGCAACTGATATTAAGAATAAAATCCTATGGGGAATTTGTTCCATAGGTTGTCTTGGTTTTTCGTATTGGTTATGCAGATTTGCATTTTTTGGAATACATGGAATGAAACAGTGGCCCAATGCTTTGGCTGTGGTTGGGCTGGTTATAGTGGTTATCGCATCTATTGTCGGAAAACGAAAACTTTCGATTGCCACTGTTGCGGGTTATATGGGTGGATTTATTATTGCGATGATATTTAACACCGACGGCCTAGACCCGGGAGGGGGCAGAACAAATAATGCTTGGATAATATGGGGATGTGTTTTTATCCTGTCAGTAATAATAGGATTGTTTATAGAAAACAAAGGTCGAATTGTTGGTTTTATCAGTACATTGATAGTTATTTGCGGATTAACAGTA
>JBMNSO010000087.1:0-7603 GCA_050945235.1 Mahellales bacterium | reverse complement strand
TAAGTACAACCCAATCTAAAAAACAGCAATTGCCCGCCCTCAGAAAACAATTGGATGGTCTGACCCAGGAAATGGAATCGGCCTTAGACGAAATGCCCCAAATGGTAGGGGAACAGGAATTAGTCGTGTATCTATACAAAACAATAAAACCCCTGGCCCATAAAACCTCCCTGGTAATCGAACCCCCAGTGGAGGATACTCAGTATAATAGTACAGTTTTTAATATCTCCCTCGAAACTTCATATCAAAATTTAAAAAGGATATTAAAGTTGTTGGAGACATCCAAATATAATGATATAATAAGTTTCACCATTAATAGCAAGTCCTTAAATCACGATACTGAAGACACTGGTTTGAGTCAGGGAAACAACTATAATATTATTGTTGATATGAGTATTGAATTCTTTTATATATTACAAAGGGACAGGGAAATAGAAGGCTATCCCTATATCAAAGGTATTATAGGCGCAAAGGATCCCTTTAAAGGCAATTGAAGGAGGGCTTTAGATACAATCCATGGATAAAAATATAGTGCTTGTCGGTTTTATGGGTACCGGGAAGACAACAATAGGCAAGGAATTGGCAAGAAGACTGAACTTTACCTTTATTGACACCGATGAAAGGATAGAACGGAAAACCGGATTAACCGTAAACGATATTTTCAAAGAATACGGGGAAAAATATTTTAGACGCCTAGAGCATGATTTGATAAGGGAAATCTCCCTGTTCAATAGATGTATTATTTCAACCGGCGGCGGGGTTGTATTAAACGTCGAAAATATCAAGCTCTTAAAACAAAGGGGCGTAATAGTATGTTTAAAGGCAGACTACAAATACTTATTAAAGCGTTTGAAGGCTGCTAGCAATAGACCTTTGTTGGCAGGGGAAAATATATATGAAAAGATCCCAAAGTTACTTAAGGAACGGGAACAGTATTATAAATGTGCCGATATATATATTAACATAGAAAACAAAACTGTAAGTGAGATAACAGATGAAATAATAAAGGATATAGAAAGGATCTAAATATGAGTGTATTATTCGGCCCTGCGGGAAATTCGGACAGTTTCTATGACCAGGGATATAAATCAAGTATCGAAATGCCAAAATGGTTGAAGGATATGGGCTTAGACGCCTATGAATATTCCTTCGGCAGAGGAGTTAATATAACCCAGGCTACGGCAGAAAAAATTGGGAACCAATGCAAGGAGCATAATATATCCCTTAGCATTCACGCTCCCTATTATATAAACCTTGCATCGCCTGACAATGACAAAATCAAAAAAACGAAAGGGTATATCCTGTCTTCGCTGACGGCTGCCAAATGGATGAATGCCGGCAAGATTGTGTTCCATCCCGGTTCATGCGGCGACCAGCCCAGGGAACAAGCCTTTGCACGGGCTAAGTCAGTATTAAGGGAAATAATACTGGAGAGAAAAAACCTTGGTTTAGACAATATCTATCTTTGTCCCGAAACCATGGGAAAGAAAAACCAATTAGGTACCTTAGATGAGGTCCTTGACCTATGCCTTGAAGATGATATGTTGATACCTACAGTGGATTTCGGGCATATTCATGCCCTGGGCACAGGCGCCCTCAACTCCATGGATGATTTCGAAGATATTATCATAAGGATCAGAAATAAACTTGGTAAAGACTCATTAAAAAACCTGCACTGCCATTTTAGCAGAATAGAGTATACCCAGGCCGGAGAAAAGAAACATTGGACTTACAACCATACACAATACGGACCAAATTTTGAGCCCTTGGCCGAGCTGCTTCACAAATATCAGGTAGGGGGAACTATTATTTGTGAATCAAGGGGTACCATGGCGGAGGACGCCCTTGCATTAAAGACCCTTTACATTAAAGCCGGGGAATAATATTTTTTATCTGTCCAACGGCCAATTTTTATGATAATATTTATTATTGAAGTTTATTTATGGTAGGGTGGTGGATAATACGAAGGTATTAATTCTTAACGGACCAAATCTTAACCTTTTGGGAGACAGGGAGGTATCCATATACGGTAATGTCACCCTTGAAGAGATAACTAATAACCTCATCCAGTTGGGTAACCAGCTAAGCATTACCGTCGACACCTTCCAATCCAATATCGAAGGAGAGTTAATCAACGCAATACATAAGGCAAAGGGAAAATACAACGGTATAATAATAAACCCCGGTGCCCTTACCCATTACAGTTATGCTATAAGGGATGCAATAAATGGTGTGGGCATAGACACAATAGAAATACATATCTCCAATATATATAACAGAGAGGACTTTAGGCACAAATCGGTAATAGCCCCTGTATGTATAGGACAAATAACCGGTCTGGGACCTTATGGGTATTATCTTGGGCTTCAATACTTTGCATCAAGGAGAAATATAAATGACCAATAGACTAAAGGAGTTAATGAACATCACTAAGGAAATTCCTGTGGACGGGATATTGATAAGCAGCCGGGAAAACAGGTTTTATTTCAGCAATTTCACAGGATCAAGCGGGTTTTTATTATTCAATGAAAAGGACAGGTTTATTATAACGGACTCCAGGTACGTTGAACAAGTAAAAAAAGAAACTCCGGATTTTTTCTGCGAAATAACAACATCTTCAAATATTATTAACAGGGTTTATGAGCTAATAAAAAAACTCAATATTAATAAACTAGGTTTTGAAGGTGAGCATGTTACATATAATATGTATAGTAAAATGGCAAAAGTATTTGCCGAGACTCAATTAATATCCATAAGTGACAGTATAAACCAGCTTAAGAGTATAAAGGATGAGGAAGAGATAATAAATATTGAAAAAGCAACAAGGATTACCCAAAAGGCATTTAATTACGGGATTGAGTTAATCAAACCGGGCGTTTCGGAAAAGGACATTGCCTTTGAAATAGAAACGTATATCAGAAAAAACGGCGGGGAAGGGGTTGCCTTTAAACCCATAATAGCATCCGGCCTTAACGGAGTTATGCCCCATGCACCTTATACCGACAAGATAATAGAAACCGGGGACCTAATCACCATAGACATAGGCAGCATTTATAATGGGTACTGCTCGGATTTGACAAGAACGGTTGTGGTGGGTAAGCCGAATGGCAAACAATTGGAGACATACGATATAGTTTTGGAAGCCCAACTTGCAGCGATACAGGCAATAGAACCGGGTAGAAAAGCATCGGATATAGACGCTGTAGCCCGAAGTATTATAGAAAAACACGGCCTGGGTAAATTCTTCGGCCATGGTTTGGGCCATGGCGTGGGCTTGCAAGTCCATGAGCGGCCTACTATATCCACCAATAGCATTGACATCCTAAAGGAAGGCATGGTATTTACCATAGAACCCGGTGTATATATCCCGGATTTTGGCGGCATACGTATTGAAGATCTGGTCGTATTAAGACCTGAAGGCGTTGAACTATTAACAAAACTGCCCAAGCATTTGATGGTAATATAAACAGTTACAATTTTAATTAAATCATTTTATGGAGGTAATGGGATATGATATCAGCAGGAGATTTTAAAAAAGGATTAACAGTGGAAATAGATGGTCAAGTATATAGCATTGTGGATTTCCAACACGTCAAACCAGGTAAGGGTGCCGCCTTTGTAAGGACAAAAATTAAAAACATAATTACCGGCGGGGTAACGGAGAAAACCTTTAACCCCACCGAGAAATTTCCAAAGGCACATATAGAACGCAAAGAAATGCAATATCTGTATAATGACGGTAGTCTATACTATTTTATGGACTTGGAAACCTATGAACAGATACCTCTAAATAAGGACCAAGTTGAAGATGCGTTAAAATACATGAAAGAGAATATGAATGTTGTAATAAAATTCTTTAAAGGAGAGGCCTTCTCAGTGGAACCACCGAATTTTGTGGAACTGGAAGTAGTAGAAACCGACCCAGGCTTTAAAGGCGATACGGCCGCCGGGGGTTCCAAACCGGCTACCCTTGAAACAGGCGCAACATTGCAGGTACCCTTTTTTATTAACAAAGGAGACATTATTCGTGTGGACACAAGAACAGGTGAATATATGGAAAGGGTATAAAGAATAATATATTTATGACCAACCAATAAGCTAAGGAGGATATATCCATGGAATATTTAAAGGAAAGAGTATCCTATATAAGGGGCCTTGCAGATGGCCTGGGTATCGATGATACTACAAATGAAGGTAGGGTTTTGTTAAGCATAGTGGATTTGCTGGACGATATGGTGGATGCTATGATAGAACTGGATACCAGTCAATCTGAATTAGATGAATATATAGAAAACCTGGATGAAGACCTTGCCAATGTAGAAAACGAAGTATTCGATTATGATGACGAGGATGGAGAACAGAATTATATAGAAGTGGAGTGCCCCAATTGTAAAGAAACAGTATATTTCGAAGAAGAGACCTTCGACGACGATGACGAAGATATAATATGTCCAAACTGTAATAAACCTATTTATACCGATGACAACGAATAATATTGCCCAACAAATACCATTAGGCTATCGGTATTTACAAGTTCAGTGGTAAATAAAACAGGTGGCTTTTGAGGTAAAAGAGGAGTTGCTGTACAGCAACTCCTCTTTTTATTTAAATATTATTTTTAAAAACAATAATATTTTTAGCCAAACCATAATATTTATATAAGAAGAGGGGGGACATGTTAATTATGCATAATATAACAAGCTGTCAATATGGTGATACCCGTAAAGCAAAATTCACCGAAAGAATCAAAAAAGACGTCTTTGATGTCATGCCGTTAAATATCAGGAACATATTATACAACCTGGATCCCGACCTTATCTTCTCACTGGAAGAGATAAGGATGAGGGTTCATAAACCCTTGATGATTGTGTGCCAGGGCAATAATTATTTTATAGATACCACCGGCAAGGCCACCCTTAACCATGGAAATGCCTATATCATTACCAAGGAAGACATGGAAAGGACATTACAGTTTATGGCGGAATACTCGATTTACGCCTTGGAGGAGGAGCTAAGGCTGGGATACTTAACCCTCAAGGGCGGTTATCGCGTAGGGTTGTCCGGAAAGGTAGTATTAAACAATAATGTGGTTAAGACAATCAAGTATATATCTTCCTTTAACATCAGGATAAGCAGAGAAGTCATAGGTTCGGCCCAGCCGATAATACCCCATATCCTGGACGGTAATAATAGGATACTCCATACACTGATAGTATCTCCGCCTAAAATGGGTAAAACCACCATACTCAGAGACATTGCAAGGTTATTAAGCAACGGTAATAAATACATGAAGGGGGTCAAGGTAGGAATTGTGGATGAGCGCTCGGAAATCGCCGGATGTTATCAAGGCATACCCCAAAACGACGTGGGTATAAGGACCGACGTTCTTGATGGCTGTCCCAAGGCCTTGGGTATGATGATGATGATAAGGTCATTGTCACCGGAAGTGATTATTACCGATGAAATCGGAAGAGAAGAAGATATATATGCCCTTGAAGAAGCATTAAACTCGGGTATTTCGATCATAACCTCTGTACACGGAAATGATTTTGATGATGTTAAAAGGCGACCTGTCGTATGGCAAATACTTAAAAAAAATATATTTAAAGTAGTGATAGTACTGGGCAAAAACCAAGTCCCCGGAACAATACACAGAATTTATAAACTGGTTGGTAACTCGGGTACATATGAAGAAGAAAGGACGGGAGTGTGACGGGTTATGATAATTAAACTATTTCTTGGAGTCGTGATTATAATATCCTCGACTATAATCGGCATTGCTTTAGCAAACAAATACGCCATGAGACCTGTTCAGCTCAGGGCATTGCAAAGCGGCATAAATATACTGCAAACAGAAATAATCTATTTTTCATCCCCCTTGCCTGAAGCACTTTACAAGGTCAGCAAAGCAATATCCGATGATATCAGGGTAATATTTGACAAGGCGTCCAAAGGCTTATTGGATAAAAAACAGTATACCGTTAACGAAGTATGGACAAGGGCGGTGGAAGACAGCATGGACACAACCACTTTAACGGAGGAGGACAAGGTAATACTTATCAATTTTGGTTTGGGACTGGGAAGTTCAGACAAGGAAAGCCAGCTCAGACATTTCCAGTTGGTTATGGAGCAAATAAAAAACCAGGAAATAAAGGCAGAAGAAATACGAAAAAAAAATGAGAAATTATACAAAAGCCTTGGGATTCTGGGGGGGATGGCAATTACTGTCCTGATTTTATAACTCAAAAGAAAAGTAAGGAGGATATACAAAGTGAATGTTGATTTGATCTTTAAAATTGCAGCGGTCGGTATATTAGTTTCTGTCTTAAACCAAGTGCTGATACGGGCCGGAAGAGAAGAAATGGCAATGATGACCACTCTGGCAGGTATAGTCGTAGTGCTTATGATGGTAATTAACCTCATTAGTAACCTTTTTGAAAACGTAAAGACAATATTTCAGCTATATTAGGGATAAGAAAATGGAAATATTTCAAATAGTAGCCATCGGCATTATTGCCGTAATACTTATCATTACAATTAAGGGCCATAGGCCTGAGATTTCCATGCAAATAAGTATTGCCGCCGGTGTGATTATCTTTTTATTGGTAGTAGGTAAGCTGGCCTCGGTTATTGAGTTACTAAGGCAAATGGTGGACAGAGTAAACATGCATCAAGGTTTTTTTTCCACTATCCTTAAAATAATCGGAATAGCATATATTGCTGAATTCGGAGTTCAATTGTGCAAAGATGCCGGCGAGAACGCAATAGCATCTAAGATAGAATTCGCCGGCAAGATACTAATTATGGTCCTTGCAGTTCCTATTGTTATAACATTGCTCGACCTCATAATAAATCTTATGGAGTAGGTATACGTATGAAAAGGATATTTTTTTATATAACCATACTAATGATGTTGTTTTGCCCTACGGTGGATTGCGCCGCAAAAGCGGATGAACCGCCCTATGATAAGAATGAAATTTACGATGAATTCAGCCATGGTATACAAAACCAGGTGGAACAGCTGGATATAAATGATATTAATACCTACTTGGAAAATATAAACAGGGAATATGGCACCACCTTTGACCATTCAGCAAGGGAGATGATAAAGAAAATTACCCAGGGTGACTTTTCTTTTAATATAAAGGACCTATTTGGAAATTTGTTTACATTTTTCTTTAAAGAAGTAGGTTTAAACCTTGGTTTAATGGGAAAAATCATGATTTTGGCTGTCATATGCGGGTTACTTAAGAATTTGCAAAGTTCGTTTTCTAAAAGCGGTATTACAGAAATAACCTACTATTGTTGTTATATAGTAATCATGGTTATACTTGTACAGAGTTTTTCTTCGGTACTCGACCTTAGTAAAACAACAATAGACAATATGGTGGTTTTCATGCAGGCGATTTTCCCCATATTAATTACATTACTTATTTCCATGGGTGGTATTGCTAGTTCTTCATTGTTTCAACCGGTAATGGGCCTACTGGTAAGCGGAGTGGGTACATTCCTAAAGGACCTGGTTTTGCCTTTAATATTTTTTACGGCAATCCTCTTCCTAATAAATAATATATCACCCCGGATTCAGATATCAAAACTTGCA
>JBMNSO010000086.1:0-7608 GCA_050945235.1 Mahellales bacterium | reverse complement strand
AGGGAAATGTTGAATGGGAGTTCAATCCTGTCGATGTGGGAGGAAGTGGCCTGGACATAGAAAAATTTAATATAGTAACCCTGGCGTACATACCGGAACCATTGGATAAGGACATTAGTATATGTTTCCCCCTGGTGGGTCATTTGAAAAAGGACACCAACGTACAGTGGAAGGAGGAAGTCATAAAACAGCTGATGGCCATTGCCGGCATAATGCCTAATATCTTAAAGCAAAAGCCTGAACAAGAAGCAATTGAACGAGAGGCAACTGAACAAGAAGTAACTGAGCAAGACGCGACTGAACAAGACCAAAGGGCAATGCCGTGCGATAAAATCGAGGATGATCCGATCGGACGGACCGGGGACCGGGGCGAAACCAAAACCCAAGTTAATGGAGATACATTAAGTTCAGATGAAGTTAATGTTAACTGGCATACCGACGGTCAAAACCAAGGGTCACCATCGGATGAAACCGATGACCGGGCCGGTGTTGAACAGTCCCGGGAGCGGGATACCGGCGGAAACGACCGGGATAATGACATCCAAGGCATGGATGATATAGAAGCGGATGAAAGCAGGCATGCAAGCTGGTATGGGGCCGACAAGGGCCATGGTGGATACCAATCCTATGGTGGATACTGTTTCTGGGACAGGATGGAATGGTATTACAAGCGATTATTCAGTTCATATATGACGGTGCAACCCTTTGATAAAGAAATAAAAGGCGTTGAATGGGTAAGGGTGGACATACAAAAAAGTTACAACCCTGCCTATACTCAGAACTATTTTATGAACCAGTTCTATGGCTTTATGGCAAATCCTTACGATCATTATATTATAGGCATTCAACAGGAGGATGGAAGACCTAAATACATTATTTACGGGATGCCGGGTAGGTATATCAGGGAGGAACAACCCTTCGGCGGACAAACGGGATATGTATACTGGCATCCGGCCAAGGGCCAGAAGTCATACCCGGGGGCATTTGGCTACTGGATGGCTTATATAGACGTTATAAGTGGCACAATAGCCTTTCCAAAGAAACCTACATATTTGTAAAGGCGTTGGAGCTTTTCAAGGACCGATTCGTCGATATGAAACGAATCGGTCCTTAATTATGCCTAAAAAGGTACTAACATAAATCAAACCAAAGTATGACCAATACCAAACTAAAGGATACTTTCTTATCTATTGGAATAATAATACACTATATATGTGCATCCAAAATTTATCAATAATGCCTAATATTATAATAAAAATGTATAAAATCAAATGTTTCATAAAATACTACAATAGTATAAGAAAAATATACCAAAGGAGGTGAATGAATGGTTAAGAGGATACTGGCAATATGTCTGATACTGACCTTGTTTTCTGCGCTGACGGCGGCTACCGGTTATTCTTCAGCAATGGTTACCTGCAATGCAACCCTTAAGGTAGTGGCTTCCGAGGACGCACTTTTGGCGGTTGAAGAAACAGATATGGAGTTGGATACCAAAGAAGGATTAGGTTTTGATATCAATAATAGCGATCTTGCTGCTGAACAAAACAGGTGTTTAGCAATTAAGGGATATACAGTAAAAAATAATTCTTCCAATACCATGAATGTAAAACTTAAATGCACCAAGTCCTTCGACAATGCCAATGTATCTATATATGCGGTAAAAAATAAGCCGGTGAAATGGAAAGAGTGGAAAAAGCTGAAACCGGGGAAAAGCATCAGGGTACTTGTAGTTGTTAAAGGCAGTCCTGAGCTTCCCAGCGAAATACCATTGGAGTTGAAGGGAAAATGGCACAGAGGCAATGCCAAGGTCTGGTGGTCCTTTAATGCTAGGGAATGCCAGATGCTGTTAGAAGGCAATGAGTCATTGGAAGACACAGAAAAGACAGATGGAGAAACGACCGACGATAAAACAAAGGATGAAGAAATTTCAAAGGAAGAAATAACTGAAGGAGGAATAAAGAACCTGAAGGATACAAAGGGGCAGCAAGATACCGGCGAAAAACAGAATAAGGATGCAAAGGAGCAGGAAAAGGAGCCGAATAAAGCAAATAAGGAACAACGGGAGTCTGGCCAGGGCCAACAGAAATCCAACCCGGACCAACAGGGTGATAAGGATGCCGGTGAAGCAAAGGGGAATGATGAACAGGTTGAACAGGACGGTGAACAAGGCGGGGATAGCAAACAAGAAATAGAAAAGGACAAAGAGGGTGCGTAAGGAAATAAAGATGCTTATCGTTGACCTCAGTAAGACCGGCGTGGTTAATAGACGTAAGAGCCGAGTTAAAGGATATGCACATTGCAAGGAGATTGGTTGTTATGTATAAATGGGTAGAAGACAGGCTTTTCAAAAAAACCTTGGATAAAATCGAAAGGGCTGCTGTTATTTACAGGTACATATCTTGGATGACCACCTCGGCCTTCTATTTAAGCGAACCAAGGATGAACGTTTTGTTTAAGATAGGGGTTGTTACAGCTTTATTCGTTGCTATGGCAATATCCGCAAAGTTGTATGTCAGCCTTAAGGACAAAAAACACTATTCTCTTTTAGTATTTTCAGAGGTAATAGCCATAAGCTTTTTAATCATACCAACCGGGGGCTTGAACAGCCCCTTTATTTGGTATGCCCTAAACCCCATATTGAATGCGGCGTTATCTGACCGGCCGTTGTTATGTTGGTTGGGTAATTTAATATTTCTTGGCAATATAACAATACTGAGTTTCCTATTCTTCAGGCCGTATTTTCTGATGGACATTTTTTACGGTATAAGGACCACAGCCCTTATATTTGTCCTGACCACAGTTGCCATACAGTTGTCTTCCAGGATATTAAAGACCCTGGCCGGCCAGGCGGAAATGCTTACACAGCAAAAGGAAGAATTAATAGGGGTCAATACCCAGCTGGAGGAGTCGATACAGCATATCACATCTCTGTACCATATGACAGAGGCTTTAACCGGAAGTATAACATTAGAGCAACTGGCGGATACATTTTTGGTATATGCCAAAGAGATTTTGAAGGGTGATATAATCGTTCTCTTTATCAGGAAGGATGTATTGGGTTACCAACTGCTTAAAGATGATCTCTTTGCAATGCGCAAGGATATTCCAGTGGTAAACCGGCAAGCCTTTAAGGATGTTGTTGTAAAATTTCTAGACACCCTGGACGGCCGTCAAGCCGTGATAGACCAGCAACTGGAGGCTATTGAGCCGGGGCACCTGCTAATGACCGGTATAACCAGCGGCGGTTGTTGTTACGGTGCCCTAGCCCTGTTCGGCCATGAAAAGGGCCAATACAGTATAAGCCGGCTGCGCACCATGGCTTTTTTAGGTAGCATGTGCGGCGTGGCCATAGACAGGATAAAAAGCGTTAACATGCACAACCAGGTCCTTTTGGCCGAGGAACAAAGAAGGATATCAAGCGAGATGCACGATATGGTGTCCCATAATCTTTTCAGTATAATATACTGCAGCCAGCAGCTTATAAATACCGCAGGCATGTCTCCGGACAAAATAAAGGAAAAGCTGGCGGCCATAAGGGATACCGCATCCACTGCTGCTAAAGAACTCAGGAAGTGTATATATAATCTTAATAACAGCAAGGATATAAACTATTTTGAAAAACTGGGTCTTTACCTTAATGACCTGAAGGTGCTAAATAATTTGGATATAGAGTTTAACTGTAGCCTTACACCGGAGGATCTGCCCTATAACACTGTTCAGTACAATATTTATCGCCTGATCAGGGAGGCAGTGGGCAACAGTGTGCGCCATGGAAGGTGCAGCAGGCTAAGGATAGACATCTTAAGGGCAGGTGACGATGTTAAGGTATTGGTAGAGGACAACGGTATAGGGTTCAATATTAAGGGCATTGATACGGAAAGTAACAGCGGTCTGGGCATAACCAACATCAATGCAGCTGCAAGGGCAGCCGGGGGTTGCGTTAACATAGAAAGCTTTATTGGAAAGGGTACAAGGATAATATGTACCATCCCTGCCGATGGTATCAACGATGAAACAGGTGATAAGGAGGTAGTAGGATGTTAAGGATAGCCGTGGTGGACGACCACCCCCTTGTCAGGGAGGGCATAGAAGCGGTATTAGGATCCCAACCGGATATGGAGATAATAGGTTATGCAGGTTCTCTGAAGGAAGCAAGGGAACTTTTATGCACCAAAAATCCGGATATGGTGTTGCTGGATTTAAAGATAGGCAATGAATATGGCCTGGATTTAGTGAAGGATATAAGGGAAAGGAACCGTGAATGTGCAATTATAGTGCTTACTGCCTTTTTTGACGGTCAGGATATTAAAAAGGCCTTGGACCTTAATATAAAGGGGTTTCTTTTAAAGGAGGCACTGCCCGAGGAAATGGTGGCCGCCGTAAGGATAGTGAGTAAGGGCAGGTCATATATAGACCCCGATATTATGGAGATAATATTGAATAAAAACAACGGCCACAGCCTTAATCAGTTGACCCCACGGGAAGTGGATGTCTTAAGGGCTGTGGCCAAGGGAATGAATAACAGGGAAATCGCCAATACTCTATTCGTAACCGAGAGTACGGTTAAAAAGCATATCAGCCAAATTCTATCCAAGCTGGAGTTAAAGGATAGAACCCAGGCAGCGCTGTTTGCCATCAAGAACGGGATAGTGCACCTTTAATCCGCTGGATTCTCCGGCGTATAACACTGGCGGTACTTTTGCGCATTTTCTTATCTATAACTGGGTATAGCATAAGAGGCAGGCCGGGTATAAGGGATATTATTATTAGGGCCAGCCAATAGCTGTGCTGGGCCATGGCGTGTATCCAATTAAGGGGCAGTAGCGGGAAAAACATGCCCACCCTGATGGAGGATTCATAGTCTCCCGGATTTGTCGCCTTGACCGTCATTTGAGTATCAACATACTCCCCGGGTCTTAAGACAAGCTTGTCCTGGCTAAAAGAAATTTGTCCATCGTCGGTGGTAATGGACACCAACAAAGGGAAAAAGCCGTTATTTCTAAACTCCGCCAGGGGACGATCCACTTCGTCACCTATCTTCAAAACCCCTACATTGCTGCCCATCAAAGCAGCCTCTTCGGTTTCGGAAACACCGTATGTCAGGTTTAGATGCTGGCTGGTGGCCAGCATACTGGCACCTACCATAATGGCTATGGTAAGGCCGCTGAAAAAATATATCAGTTGCATATCCAGGCTTTCGGCCTTTTCAGTCTTGTCGTGTTTTCCCTTCTTACTACCCTTTAATTCGCTTATGGCTATGATGACTGCCAATACTACAGCTATGGCAGGCAGCAGGAATTGGTTTTTCTGGGACTGTTCAGCGTACAGGGCCAGGTGTCCCAACAGGGGTATCTTAAGGGGCCGGCCCCCCACTGCCAGGGCCTTGCCGGCAATCCATTCGGGTTTGACGGGAGGAATACCCATGTTGTCTTGATCGGTTTGTTCATTGGCATCTCCTTTGGTGATAAACCCGTCCCGGGCATTGCCATCGGTAATCCTGTGCATCATCCAATCATTTATTATATAGTTACCCTCTTCAACTTTAAATACGATTATGTCGTTCGTTGATATGGACTCCTTTGATGAGAATTCATTGAGGAGTACCAAATCTCCCCTCTCCAGTAGGGGATACATACTGTTTGACCTTATGGCCGTCATCAAAAAGGGCTGCTTGGTGACGATGGTACCAACGGTGGATACCGCCACAAAGACTGCAATAACGTATATTATTATTGTAACAACCCGCTTAAATATTTTTATGGATTTCATTAATTTCGCCTCCTTTGTACTATTTTCTATTTTATAGCAATTATCATTGGGACAAACCCCTCCTTGGTAGAAAAGATATGGTACTAAAGTATACTATGGGGGCTACCATGGTGGTTTTTAAGGTATAAATTGGTGAAATAAAGACTAGTCTTTGGCGTGATGTAAAAGATTTCAAGGAAAATTATAATGGGGGTGTGCATAGCACAAATATAATAATTTGGAGGTATTCAGAATGAGGAAAGGTTTAATCTTAGTAGTAGTGCTGCTGTGTGTCGCTAGCTTGATGGCAGCCATGGCTTATACCACTGCAGAAGTCAATAATCCAGCAACTATGTCAATTGTCAATTCCAATGAAGCTTTGCTTAGAATGTATCCTTGGAGTGGCCGTACAGGCACAAAAGATGCAACATGCTTTATCGGTGATGACGGTGTGATGCATTTTAACTTTGGTGCAGGCTATGGAGATGCTAAGGGACAAGCAAGTTACGGGTTCCAACCGGATAGTGTGTACAAATGGGGACAACTTTTCAGGGTATACAACATGTCAAATGATAAGGTTCAATTCACCATTGAAAATGACGGACTGAAATATATAACAGTTGCTACACATGGTTATGTGGATGCAACTAGCAATGCCTTTGTTTTCGTTCGTGACGGTAATAATACCGGTACAAGAATAAACATTCCACCAAATAGCCATCATGCTATAGCAGTTAAGTTCGTTGTTCCTTATGGTGTGGATTTAGAAGATTTGAGTGGCAAGCTGATCGTTAAGTCCTGGGCTGTAGATTAAGAGTTTAGGGTAGGTACAAAGAAACCCATGGATAGGAGACGATTCTCCCTGTCCATGGGTTTTTTAGATGCCAAACAAATGTTTGATCCCATACAGTGACCACGGTATGATTATACTTTAATGCATAGAATTTATATGGTACTAAAGTATACTATGGGGGCTACTATGGTGGTTTTTAAGGTATAAATTGGTGAAACAAAGACTAGTCTTTGGCGTGATGTAAATAATTTCAAGGAAAACTATAATGGGGGTGTGCATAGCACAAATATAATAATTTGGGGGTATTCAAAATGAAGAAAGGTTTAATCTTAGTAGTAGTGCTGCTGTGCGTTGCCAGCTTGATGGCAGCTATGGCTTACAGTACCGCAACAGTAACAAATCCGGCTAGTATGAGCATTGTAAATACTAGCAAAGCTTTATTGAGGTTGGAAGCCCAAAACAGATATGACAACCTTGACAAAAATGCCTATATAGAAGATGGCGAGCTGAAATTTAATTTCGCAAAAGGCAAGGATGGCGGTCTCTTTGGTGTCCAAAAGAATAGCGTATATGAATGGAATAGGCTCTTCAGAGTGCAGAACAACTCAAATTCCAATATAAAGTTTACAATTACATGCGATAACGCAGATTTACAGAAATATTTGACAGTTGAAACAGACCATAGCAACTATAAGCATAAGTTCATTGATAACGGTGTATACACAGACTTCTGGTGTCCATTATACGCTAGTTCTGCTAACGGATTTCCTTACTATAATATGTGGATAAAAGTTACAATTGATGTACCGGCAGGTGTTGACCTAGAAAATATGAGTGGTAATTTGATAGTACGAGCTGAATCATTTCAATAAATGATTGAAAAACCATGGACGTGGGAGGTTTTTTTCACTGTTCATAGGTTTTGCTCTTAATCCATATTAATTAATATAATTTAGTTTATATAATACTGAAACAGCGGTTACTTATGTAGCAGCTGTTTCTTCTTATTTATTGCGATTTAACTCTATTCTAATAGGACAAACGTTTGATTCTGTACAGGGACC
>JBMNSO010000085.1:0-7684 GCA_050945235.1 Mahellales bacterium | reverse complement strand
ATTACAGGAAAATCGTGATTATGGGAAGAGGGTTTTTACTTTCTTCCCATATTTTTTACTTTTTTGCCTACGATAATTTTACTCTAAGTAATTATAAGCAAGTATATTTCATGTAATTCAACCTAAATATTGTTAATATTGTACAATATTCTTATGTTTTATGAATAAAAAAAGAGTGATTTCTTTAAATTCCTAAAAGATATCACTCTTTTTTACTGTCTTAAAAACTATCGAACCCTTGATACATAAGGCTTTTTATCTTTTTATATTCTTTGCATTACATTATTTACTATTGGTCTTTATTGCTGCCTGTGCAGCCGCCAGCCTTGCTATTGGTACTCTAAAGGGTGAGCAGGATACATAGTCAAGCCCGGCTTGATAACAGAACTCTACCGAGCTGGGATCCCCACCATGTTCTCCACAGATGCCTAGTTTAATATTAGGTCTTGTTTTTCTACCAAGTTCTACTGCCATTTTTACTAGTTTGCCAACTCCTGTTTGATCGAGCCTTGCAAAGGGATCAAATTCAAATATCTTTTTATTATAATAATCTTCGAGGAACTTGCCTGCGTCATCCCTTGAGAAACCAAAGGTCATCTGTGTCATGTCATTTGTACCAAAGGAGAAGAACTCAGCCTCTTCCGCAATCTCATCAGCAGTTAAAGCAGCCCTGGGCACTTCTATCATTGTTCCTACCAAATAGGTTAATTCTACTCCCTTTTCCTTAAGCACATCTTCAGCAGTCTTTACCACTACATCCTTAACAAATTTTAGTTCTTTGGCTTCGCCTACAAGGGGTATCATTATCTCAGGAATTATATTGATTCCCTTTTCTTGCTTAATTTCAGCCGCGGCTTCCATTATGGCTCTGGTCTGCATTTCGGCTATTTCGGGATAGGTAACCGCCAGCCTACATCCCCTGTGGCCTAGCATTGGGTTAAACTCATGAAGTCCGTCTATGGTAGCCTGTAATTCGCTATATTCTATCCCCATTTCGTCTGCCAGGCTTCTTATATCCTTATCTTCCTTGGGTAGGAATTCATGGAGCGGGGGGTCTAACAGCCTTATAGTAACCGGCCTGTCGCCCATTGCTTCATATATGCCTTTAAAGTCTGCCTTTTGCATAGGTAAAATCTTGGCCAGTGCCTTTTTCCTTTGTTCTTCGGTTTTGGAAAGGATCATTTCCCTAACCGCCGGTATCCTGTCTTCGTCAAAAAACATATGTTCCGTTCTGCACAGTCCTATACCCTCTGCCCCAAAATTTACAGCAGTCTTTGCATCCCTGGGTGTATCTGCATTTGTGCGAACTTTCATGGTTCGATTGCTATCGGCCCATTCCATTAGTGTAGCAAAATTACCTGTAACTTTAGGTTCCACTGTATCAATGGCTCCCTGGTAAACCAAGCCTGTGCTCCCGTCTAAGGAAATGAAATCCCCTTCATTGATCTTTATATCACCAACTGCGAAATATTTTTCATCATAATTAACCTTTACCGCTTCACAACCTGCTACACAGCAAGTACCCATACCCCTGGCAACAACTGCGGCATGGGAGGTCATTCCTCCTCTTGCTGTAAGTATACCCCGGGACACGTGCATACCTTCTATATCTTCCGGCGATGTTTCCACCCTTACCAAAATAACCGGCTCACCGTTCTTAGCGGCATTTACCGCATCATTGGCTGTAAAGTATACCTTTCCTGCAGCAGCACCGGGGGATGCAGGCAAGCCCTTGGCTATGGATTTTGCGGCCTTAAGGGCACTGGGTTCAAAGGTGGGGTGTAGCAATTGATCCAATTGCTTGGGGTCTACTCTGAGAACAGCCTCTTCCTTTGTTATCAAGCCCTCTTCCACCAAATCTACAGCCACCTTTAAGGCAGCAACCGCGGTCCTCTTCCCGTTCCTTGTCTGCAAGATGTACAGCTTACCCTTTTCTATTGTAAATTCTATATCCTGCATATCCCTGTAATGGTTTTCCAGCTTTTTGGCTATGCTGTCAAATTGGTTATATATATCCGGCATAATATCCTTTAATGTAGATATGGCTTGGGGTGTCCTAATCCCTGCAACAACATCTTCTCCCTGAGCATTTATCAGGTATTCGCCAAACAAGGCCTTTTCTCCGGTGGATGGATTTCTGGTAAAGGCAACGCCAGTACCTGAATCATCGCCCATGTTCCCGAATACCATGGTTTGAACGTTTACTGCTGTTCCCCAATCCCCGGGTATGTCATTGAGCCGTCTATATACAATGGCCCTTGGATTGTCCCATGACCTAAATACCGCCGTTACAGATTCCAACAATTGTGTTTTTGGATCTTGAGGAAAATCTTCTCCCTTTTCCTGTTTGTATAGTTCTTTATATCTCTTTACTACTTCCTTTAAATGATCGGCAGTCAAGTCAGTATCATATTTTGCACCATTTTCTTCTTTTACATCATCTAATATTTCTTCAAATTTGTCTTTATCAATACCCATTACTACATCGCTGAACATCTGTATAAAACGTCTATAGCTGTCATAGGCAAATCTTTCGTTGTTGGTTTTGGCTGCCATACCCACAACTGTAGTATCATTTAAGCCTAAATTTAATATGGTGTCCATCATACCGGGCATCGATACCCTGGCACCGGACCTAACTGAAACCAACAAAGGATCGTTTTTATCCCCGAATTTTTTACCGTTTATCTTCTCCAGTTCGGCCATCTTCTGGTCGATCTGTTCAACTATTTCCTGGGAAATTTTACGACCGTCTTCGTAATACTTTGTACAAGCTTCTGTAGTAACTATGAAGCCCTGGGGCACCGGTAGACCTAGATTTGTCATCTCAGCCAAATTGGCACCCTTTCCACCAAGTAAGTTTCTCATGGTTGCATTACCTTCGCTAAAAAGGTATACGTATTTTTTTATCATTGGCTTTCCTCCTTATGTATTTATATGTATTTGTTTTTTAGAATTAAAAGCTTAATCAGCTTTAATTGCCTGTGTTTCATTTTGGGGCGGGTTTTCCCTCTATCATATCGCATAATTTTACAAAAAACTTCGTAATGTTCGTCTTTGATACCTTTCCTACTACCCTATAGTTTTCTGTATCAGATTTGTCTTCCACCTTTTCTACTACGGGTAGACTGTCCACTTCCCTTTCCAATATCCTCTTGGCAGCTTCAATAACAGTACTATCGTTATATACAGTAACGACGTTTGGCATTCTAGTCATAATTATTCCCACCGGCACCTTGTTTATATCAGTATTCCCCATAACGCTCTTTAAAAGATCCTTTCTTGACACTACTCCGGTTAACAGGCCGTCCTTTACTATAAACAGAGTACCTACATCCTCTAGAAACAAGTTTACTATTGCATCATATATCGATGTATTCTCGTCCACCACTGTAGCTTTAGCTTTAATATCCCCTACCCTCATATTCTTTAAGTATGTAATTATTGAATCGGCCGTAACCTTGCCCGTATACACATATCCTACCTTCGGCTTTGCATCCAATATGCCGGCCATGGTGAGAACGGCCAAGTCGGACCTAAGGGCCGCCCTCGACAGATTTAGGATGTCAGCGATCTGCTCACTAGTTATGGGTTGGTTATTCTTCACTATATCTATAATTTTACGCTGCCTTTTCGATATTCCCAATCTCCCCCACCCCCACCAATGGATATTTTATATCCCATCAAATTACTATTCTACTCAAATTAGCTACAGAATTCAATAGCATTGCAACATTTTTAATCAGGGCCAGTCTGTTGTTTCTGATTTTTTCATCATTCACCATGACCATCACCCCGTCGAAAAACTCGTTTATGGGTGTGATATAGTTGCCTAACAGTTCAAGGGCTTGTATAAAGTTTTTCGATTCAACCTGGTTTATTATAGTATTCCCATACTTAACATAGGCATCCCATAATCCAAATTCTTCAGGACTCTTTAGCATTCCTTCCTCTATTTTATTATCTTCACCGGCCTTTTGGGCCAGGTTATTAATCCTATTATAAGCCATAATCAACTGCTCTATGTGGTCGTGGTCGTCTTGGGTCAACCATGCCTTTAATTGGTCCATTCGCAGCATTATTTCAGCCGGATCATATAGTTTAAGATCCATAACTGCCTCTATTATATCATTTCTATATCCTTTGGCTACCATAATATTTTTTATCCTTGATTCAAAGAAATCCAGGATATCTTTCTTAATTTTAATATCACTGCAATTATACAGCCTTAAACTTTGCTCTATCAACTCTTTTAGGGATATATGCATGTGTTTGGAGATAATTATATTTACAATAGCCATGGCCTGGCGCCTCAAGGCATAGGGATCCTGAGAACCGGTGGGCTGAATTCCAACAGCAAAACATCCACATATAGTGTCTATCTTGTCGGCTATGCTCAAGACCGCACCTATGTCGGACCCAGGAAGCCCATCACCGGAAAATCTCGGCAGATAATGCTCATATATAGCAAGGGCCACTTCTTTGGTTTCACCTTGTAATAATGCATATTCCCTACCCATTACACCCTGCAGTTCATCAAACTCATTAACCATATTCGTTACCAAATCTGCTTTGCACAAATGAGCCGCCCTTAAGAGGCTGTTGATTTGCTCATTATCAAAGCCTATTTCATTGCCTAAATATTTTACCATATCCTTAAGCCTTACAACTTTATCATATATGGTACCCAAGCTCTGCTGAAATACAATATGTTTGAGTTTTTCAACGTTCTCATCCAGGGTATTTTTTTGATCCTCTTTATAAAAAAACTGAGCATCTGCCAACCGGGCCCTTAGCACCTTTTCATTGCCTGACCTGACAATATCTATATGGGCATCATTCCCGTTCCTTATTGCAATAAACTTCGGAAACAGCCTTCCCTGAGGGTCCTCTATCGGGAAATACCTCTGGTGCTCCTTCATAGGAGTAATCACCACTTCCTTGGGTAGAGCTAGATACTTGTCCTCGAAACTGCCTGCCAAAGCGGTGGGATACTCCACCAGATGGACAATCTCTTCAAGCAGTTCTTTGTCCTCCACCAGTACCCCTCCGAAATGCTCGGCTATTTTTTTGCTCTGATCCATTATCCGCTGTCTTCTCTCATCCTGTTTAACCATCACATATTCCCTTAACAGAACATCAAAATATTCATCGGCATGGTTAATAGTTATGTTTTGGCTTCCTAAAAACCTGTGGCCCCTGGAAAGCCTGCCTGACGAAAGGCCCTCAATTTCAAAGGGAATCACTTCTTCACCGTAAAGTGCCAGTATCCAACGGATGGGTCGTACATACCTGAGATTCTTGTCCCCCCAGCGCATGGACTTTGGGAAGGATAAGGATAGAATTAAATCAGGAAGAATATCCCTCAGCACCTCCTTGGTCTGTCTCCCTGCGGAATGCTTTACGGCAAATACATATTGCCCGCCTTCGAACTCCTTTATTTCAAGGTCCTCCACCTTCACCTTCTGACTGTTTGCAAACCCCACGGCCGCTTTTGTAGGCTTGCCATCCTTGTCAAAGGCTATTTTAGCCGATGGTCCTTTAACCTCCTCTGTCAAGTCCCTTTGCTGTTGGGCAATACCGATAACATTGACGACCAGTCTCCGCGGAGTGCCATATGCCCTTACATCGTCATAGGGTATTCTATTATCGTCCAATAGATGTCTGGCTTTCTCCTCAAGCTGCCCTATGGATGACGGCATAAACTTGGAGGGTACCTCTTCCATTCCGATTTCCAATACCACATTTTTATTTATCACTGTCTACTCCTCCTTTTAATAGGGGATAACCAAAGTCCTGCCTTTGGTCCACATATGCTTGAGCACACAGCCTTGACAGATTTCTCACCTTACTAATATAGCCTGTCCTCTGGGTAACACTAATTGCTCCTCTGGAATCCAACAGGTTGAAAACATGGGAACACTTCAATACATTATCATAAGCGGGTAATACAAGACCGTTACCGATGACCCGTTTTGCTTCGGCTTCGTACATATCAAACAATTTAAACAGCATTGTGCTATCGGCCTGCTCAAAATTATAAATGGAGTGTTCCACCTCCGCTTGATGGAATATGTCACCATAACTGATACCATCAGCCCACTTAATATCATACACATTATCCTTTTCCTGCAGGTACATAGCTATTCTTTCCAGGCCGTAGGTAATTTCTACCGACACCGGCCTGCAGTCTAAACTACCTACTTGCTGGAAATACGTAAACTGCGTTATTTCCATACCATCTAGCCATACTTCCCAGCCTAAGCCCCATGCACCCAGGGTAGGCGATTCCCAGTTGTCTTCTACAAACCTTATATCATGCTTTTCTGGTTCTATATTCAGTGCAGTCAAGCTGTCCAGGTAGATTTCCTGGATATTGTCGGGAGATGGTTTCATCACCACCTGGAACTGGTGATGCTGGAACAGTCTGTTAGGGTTGTCCCCATACCTGCCGTCCTTTGGCCTTCTTGAAGGTTCTACATACGCAACATTCCATGGTTCCGGTCCCAATGCCTTTAAAAATGTGAGGGGGTTCATGGTACCTGCTCCCTTTTCAATATCGTACGGCTGGGCTAGTACACAATTATTCTGGGACCAAAACTTTTGTAGCTCTAGAATTATTTCTTGAAAATACAATATTTATCCCTCCCGGTTAATAACTTGGTAAAGCTGAAAAATAAAAAGACCCTGCCCCAGTTAAGGGACGAAAGGTCTTACTTCCGCGGTTCCACCCTTATTGATGATGTTAATCATCCTCTTAAGTAAAATTACTCAGGAGTGCCCTTCATTAAACCTCCTATACCGGGCTCCCACCCCCTCCCGATTCGCTGTGATAATCGACTTAACTACTGTCTCCTTCATCGTAAGCAATTTTTAATTTTCCTATTTACTTTACCAAAAGGAGTAATTATTGTCAATGTTTTTTACCGCTATCTATTCGTTTCTTTCTACTTCTATTGTGCATTGGGCTAATAATGCTATGGCCGCACCAAGGGCTGCAATCTTCGGCAGCAGCAAAACGCTTATTGCCCCGGCAGTTACGGGTATATCCAAGTATATCTTTTCATCCTTTCGTACCCGTATCCTGGATATATTGCCCTTATGGATGATGTCTTTAAGTTTATCCAGTAATTCCGCACCCTTAACGGTAAAGGACTCAAAGGAGCCCATGGTTCCACCCTTTCTTTTATTCTCTATATATAATATGGCATCCACCACATTTCCATTGGTATTATCCAGGGCCTCCTTAGCCATGGTATAAGAGACACCGGTTTTAGCCTTGACCAGCTCCATTTTTTCCAATAAATCCTCCATTCCTACACCTCCTTTTTCAAATCTTCAGATACCGTCATCATGAAATCCTTTGATTTAAATACCTTTTCCAGCCGCTGAGTTATAAAGGGTGTAAGTATCCTATCCAGTTCATCCATTGTATTGCTGCCTATTTTAATCCTCGATATCTTCTTTATATCCATCTCTTGGATATACCTCAATGTATTTAATGTACCATGGTTTATCTTAAGACTATAGGGATCCTTTGACCGGCATTCTTCACATACCACTCCCCCCAGCCTGGTACTAAAGGCAATTTGTCCATTTAAATCTCCCGAACAAAGGACACAGGAGGTGGTATGGGGCTTATAGCCTATAATGCTGAGCATCTTAACTTCAAAGGCCTTCACAA
>JBMNSO010000084.1:0-7890 GCA_050945235.1 Mahellales bacterium | reverse complement strand
AATTGTCTTATGCCTTACGGGTATAGGCGCAATTGTTGGAGCACCGGTAGCAACAATAGGTGGCTACATATGGCTTACAGCTTGGAGGATAAGTGAAAATCCCGGTCGGGTTTTTGGATGTTTTGGCGTAATAGCAGTAATAATTATAATTATAGTGATTATAATCATATCTAAACTTTCTTCATATGCTTCTTGTGTGTAAACGGTTATATAAATCTTTAAAGCTATAATTATTAGCCCATCGAAAAAAATACAAAATAATTTTCTTTAACAAAAATATTCGCATATGCTATAATGACTTAGCTGGTTAATAATAGGATTTGTGGCGATAAACGGAACCGGTTAATTGAACCATGAAAAAAATATGTACAAAGAAAGGATTTTTTATGAAACGAGGATTGAAAATCGCATTAGTAGTGATAATTGTTTTTGTGGCAGTAGTGGCAGGTGGGTTCTTTTACCTGACCAAGGATCTGGAGGCCATGAACACCCTACAAGTAAATGACATCGATGTATCTTCCCTCGAGGATGGGACATACAAGGGTGAATATAACGGCGGACGGTGGACCAATGAAGTAAATGTAACCGTCAAAGATCATAGGATTACCGGTATTGACGTGGTTAAAGATGTTGTATTTTCCAAGCCGGAGGTTACAGAAGAAATAATAAATAGAGTACTCGAAAAACAAAGCACCCAAATAGACGTTGTATCAGGGTCTACGGTAACGAGCAAGGCCTATTTAAAGGCCATAGAAGATGCTTTGGTAAAGTAGGGGAAGATTAATGTCCATAGTGATACTCAATGGAATAGAAGATCAAAATATTATATCCGACACTTTGGTGGACATGATTAAGGAAAGGGGCGGGGCATCTGTCAGCTTTAACCTTGGGAATATGGAGATACTGCCCTGCAGGTCCTGCGGGGCCTGCAGCATAAAATCACCGGGCAGGTGCGTGGTTAGGGATGACGCCCACGAAATACTTAAGGCTATAGCAAGAGCGGATACACTTATTATGCTTACCCCAATAAGGTTTGGGGGTTATTCGTCCTGCCTTAAAAAAATGGTAGACAAGTTTATGCTGCTTGGCCTGCCTTTGTACACCGTAAAGCACGGACACCTTCTCCACCCTAATCGGTACGGTAGTAAACATATTATCGGTATAGGGGTATATGATGGTAAGGAGCGGCATCGGGAGAAAAGCTTTAAAAGACTTGTGAAGAATAATGCTTTGAATTTGCAATGTACCCATGAAGCATTTGTTTTAAAACCATCGGAGGATAACCAAGAACTGAAGCGACAAATCATTGATATCATAAGGGAGGTGTGCTGAGTCATGGAGGGTAAAAGAGTTTTGTTGTTAAACGGAAGCCCCAGAAAAAAAGGCACATCCTTCAGCTTTGTAAGGACAATTAAAATGCTGGTTCAAGATTTTGACAGCACCGCCCAAATAGTTCATGTGGTTGATTACTTCGATGGAAAGGAAAGCATAGATTCCCTAAAGGGTCTTACGGCACAAAGCGACATTATAGCCATGGTATCGCCCCTTTATGCGGATACCCTTCCCTATATGGATATATGGCTTCTTGAAAGGCTGGCCGATGAATGGGAAAGTGGGCTGAGGGGCAAGGGCTTTTTCGCTGTCGGCCAATGCGGTTTCCCCGATATAACCCGGGTGCAGCCCCTCCTTGACGCCTGTCGGTTTTTCAGCGAGGAGACGGGAATGAACTGGTTAGGGGGCCTGGCCTATGGCGGCGGTGCCATAATAAACGGCGCTCCTTTGGAAGACCTGGGCAAAAAGGGACAAAAAATAACCTCGGCTTTTAAACTGGCCCTGGAGAATGTGCTTGCCGGAAGGGAGATACCGCCTAAAGCCCAGGAATTGATGACGGTTAAAATACCCAGGATTCTATATTGGCCGCTGGCAGTTTATTTAAACAGCATGGTAAAGAAACAGGCACGGGCCTATGGAAATGTGGATGTGACAAGAAAGGTTTATCTTGAACAGCCCTGAACCTCCTTTTAGTTATATATAAAGTGCTGTTAAGTCCTTGAGTAATTTACTAGAGGCATGAGCGGGAATGTACGTCGACTTTTTTTGGAATTATTTATTTGTCAACACCAACACCGGCCGGTCCGATGTCTTGGCCGCTTCTTTGGTACGGTTCACAATATCGATTATCTGTCTATAGCACTGTTTAGCGCCTAGCACCAGAAGGGGCACTCCGATTAGGTCCATACTCAAAGCCCTGGAAAGGAACCCTCCCATGGTCATGGAAAAAGGTACGGTGGGAGACATGTTAGAAAATATTATTCTTTCATTAAGCCCCGATTCCTGATGGAGAAGGATAATTAAGTCTTTCAAACAGGGTATAAGGATCCTTGATGTACCCCGTCCGATGGTATATACTTTATTACCTTCGTCGTCTGTTCCTCTGTATATAATTTTGCCCATATCTTTGGAATTTAGCTTGTTGAAGTAATCGGTACCCAATATCTCCTCCGTAGTCGGTATCCTGTCCAAGGGCAGTTTTTTTAAGTGCACGGCCGAGGCCAGGGAAGATGAATGGGTGCCTCCATAGCAGTTATAAATATAGATCAATATATCTCCCCCTTATCACATTCACCATGGCCTGGGTCCACCCAAGGCAGCACCATGGTATATTCTGTACTTAAGGATTGTCTCCAATAACATTTCTAGTATATACAACAATTGAAGAAAAATGCACTTGTTGACGAGGGCTGTGCTGTGGTTGCACATGCTGCCGTCAGCCTTGTGGCGGTTGGGTTTGTGGCTGTCGGCTTTGCTGCGGTTGTACTTGTTGCAGTTGGCTTTACGGCGGTTGCATTTGTGTAAATGCTGCTGTAAAATACTATAAACCATGGTAAACTAGTGTTAACCAAGACAAAAACAAAAGCTTTGAACTGAGAAGATTTATATTCGTAAGGAAGGTTTATACATAATGATTTATATCACTACCGCTATGCAGTGGGAAGCCAAACCCTTGATAAGCCATTGGGGCTTAAAAAAGGACCTGGAAGTCTCTGTATATAGGGTGTATAAAAACAGGAATATGGTACTGGCTATCACCGGTGTCGGTGTGATACCGGCAGCCGTTGGAGCTACCTATATGCTTACCCAATACAAGGCCCGGCCCGGCGACATGTTTATAAACATCGGTATCTGCGGTGCCCGGGACAAACATATTGACAGGGGCCGGGCGGTGCTGTGCCATAAGATAATACACCATGATACCAAGAAATGCTATTACCCGGACATGCTGTTTAAGCACCCCTTCTCGGAAGGTGTGCTGGAGACCTTCTCCCGTCCGGTAACAAGGACCATGTACAGGTCCGTCGAGGGCGATGTGGTGGATATGGAAGGCGCGGGCGCGTACCAGGCGGCTGAAAGGTTTTTGGACCATGGCAGCATCCATTGTATCAAGATTGTTTCCGATTACCTTCAAGGGGACAGGCTGGAGGGGGGCGAAGTAGCACGGCTTGTAGAGGAAAATGTGCCGGTTATCAACAAATGGATTCAAGGCATAAAGGGCTTAATGCCTTCGCCTGCGCTAATTTTTACCAAAGAAGAGGAGGAGTGTATGGACAGGGTATGCCAAAACCTGAGGTTGACTACAACAATGAAACATCACCTTAGGCACTTGGCGGAGCAGTATACCATACGTAGGCAGGGCCTTGTGGATGTACTAAAACCCTTTGGGGACATTGAATGCACATCGAAGGATGAGGTGAAATACTATTTTGGACAGCTTAAAGAACGGCTTATGGAATACTGATTTTTCCCATATATACGTAGAAAAAAGGGCGGCCGACCATCCCCGGACCAAAAGGATTTTGTCCCGTTTTAAAAATTCCCGATTGATAGAGATTGACCATTACAAGGATATCTTTTGCCGGAGCCGCCAAAGTTTTGTACTGCAAAAGCACAGCCCAAAACTCATACTGGCGATTAAGGAGGGTAACCTGGTATATAAAGGGGCAAGGGTGTGTCAGGATTTTGGAAATCATTACTTTTATTACACCTCCTCCGTCATGAACTGCCACTATAACTGTGAATACTGCTATTTGCAGGGTATGTACTCCTCGGCCAATATCGTTGTATTTGTCAATCTTGAGGACATCTTTTTCGAGGTAGAAAAACTGTTGGCCGGCCATCCGGTGTACCTTTGTATTTCCTATGACACCGATTTGCTGGCCTTGGAAGGCATAACCGGGTTTGTCTCTTCATGGCTGAAGTTTGCATCCCGTAATGACAGCCTGATTATAGAACTTCGTACCAAGAGCGCAAACTTTAATGCCATTAAGGATATACCCCCCCTGGATAACGTGATTTTGGCATGGACTCTGTCGCCAACGGAGATTATAAAGACTTATGAACAGGGTACTCCTTCCTTGGAGGCAAGGCTGGACAGTATTAAGAAGGCTGTTGATAAGGGATGGAAGGTGAGGCTGTGCTTTGACCCCATGGTATTTACGAAGGACTGGAAGAGGCAGTATGGTACATGTGTTAGAAAGGTCTTTGAGGAAATATCCACTGAAAGCATCCACGATATCAGCCTTGGAGTATTTCGCATATCCAAGGATTATCTGAAAAGGATTTACAGGGACAGGCCCAAGTCTTTGGTATTTGCCTATCCCTTTGAAGAGGCGGAGGGCGTATGTACCTATTCCCCTGCCCATACAAAGGAAATGACGGATTTTTTATATACAGAGATCGGACGGTATATACCTGAGGATAAAATATACAGACAAAATATATAGGGAATAGAATATACGTTTGAAAGGAAAGTTATTATGAAAGCGTCAGTTGTTACAGGTGCCACATCGGGCATAGGTCTTGAGATTGCCAGGACATTATTAAGATTAAGATACAAGGTATACGGTATTGGCCGGGATTTCTCCAAGGTAGATATAAATGACACCAATTATATAAAGGTCCTTTGCGACTTGGAAGACATCGAAGGGCTGACGAATACAATCAATGGGATAAAAAAGAGTGAGTCGTGTATTCATGTGTTGGTGAATAATGCAGGGGTGGGGTATTTCGGACCCCACGAGCAGTTGAATGTCCGGAAGATACGTGCCATGGTGGCGGTGAACCTACAGGCGCCTCTTATCCTAACCCAGCTTTTGCTCAGGGACATAAAAAAAAGCCGTGGCTATATCATCAATATTTCCTCCATTACCGGTAAAAGGGTGAGTACCCATGGTTGTGCCTACGGTGCTACCAAGGCAGCTTTGACCCATTTTTCCAACAGCCTTTTTGAGGAAACCAGGAAAGCCGGGGTTAAGGTGGTGTCCATACACCCGGACATGACAAAGACGCCCTTTTATGACCATTTAGACTTTAGGCAAGGCGATATACCGGAATGCTATATAATGCCAAAATGTGTAGCCCAGGCGGTAGAGACCGTGCTCAATCAGAGGGAGGGCACCGTGATTACCGATATCACCCTCCGGCCCCAGAGAAACATGATAATAAGAAAGTAGTTAGGTAATTAGGAACAGTTTATCAAGGGTGGAGCGGCTGGGGACTGTATATTAATAAGGTGGGTGTGGTGATATGTACAAATCAATACTACCTCTATAGTGTAGCCCATATTCAAGATATATGTTAACATAGCACACAACACCGGTTTCTGCACAATTCCGTTTAAACGAAGGGAGAAGGGAATGGAAAATACACCTTTTAAGGATAATGGAGATCACTGCTTATCTGACAACGGTATTACATATAAAGAAATAAATACCCAGAGCGCTTTAAAAAAGCTCAAGAGGAGGGTACCCTATGGCTGGGATCTTAATATTTACAGAGGGTGCCAGCATGGGTGCAGGTACTGCTATGCTATGTATTCCCATGATTATTTGAATAGTCGGGACTTTTTTGGAGATATTTATGTAAAGACGGATATAATACAGCATTTGGAAAGGGAACTAAGGTCGGATAGCTGGGCAGGTGAGGTAGTAAATATCGGTGGTGTAACCGACAGCTATCAACCGGCAGAGGCTAAATACCGGCTGATGCCCCAGGTTTTAAAGCTTATGATTAAGTATAAAACCCCGGTAATTATATCAACAAAATCCGATCTTATCCTTAGGGACTTTGAACTTATTGATCAATTGTCCCAACTGACCTATGTAAATATAGCCCTGACCATTACCACAGGCGATGAAAAGGTACGCAAAAAAATCGAGCCGGGCTCGTGCAGCGCCCATAGGAGATTTGAAGTTTTGAAGGAATTCAGTAAGACAAATGCCAGTACAGGTGTTCATCTTATGCCCATAATACCCCTGCTTACCGATGGTCAGGACAATATTGAGTATATTATATCCCATGCCAAGGAATGCAAGGCCGATTATCTGCTACCGGGGACATTGTATTTACGGGGTAACACCCGACAACATTTTTTTAGGTTTATTGCCGAGGAGTATCCTACGCTGTTAGATGGGTTGAAAGGAATTTATGAAACAGGCGGGGCAGATAAGGCATATAAAACACGGTTGTATGAAATGGTTAACCGCCTTAGGTCAAAGTATGGGGTATCCAGCAGCTACATGAAACCCATGAAGGAGAAACTGCGGGGTAGATGAGAGGGAAATACCCTAAGTCCACCAGTATTGGAAAAAGGTTATGGCAGCTCGTTTTTTTTACAGTCATTCCTTAAACAACACATATCGCACAAGGGTCTTTTCTTACAGCATTCTTTGCAGTGCCTGACTATAAGGGCGTGGTACTCGTTGTATAACTGTACTTCCTTGGGGAGGTTGGCCTGAAAGAATCTTTGTATATCATCATATCTGTCAGGCAGTGAAAAACCCAGACGGTTAAACATCCTTTTTGTATAGGCGTCCACTACAAAAATGGGCATATTCAGTGCATATAATATAATGGAATCGGCCGTTTCTCTGCCAATGCCCTTTATACCCAGTAACTCTTCGCGGATATTGTACGGGTCCAAGGTCTTCAAGGACTGTAGGGAGAAATCCTTTCCTTTGAACCAGTTTAAAAAGCTTTTCAGCCTTTTAGTCTTTATATTAAAAAAACCGCTGGGTTTTATAAGCTGTGCCAGCTTATTATCCTCCATATTATATAGCATGTGGGGCTGGAGATAGGGTTTTAGGTTAACCATGGCCTTTTCGACATTACTCCAAGAGGTATTCTGGGTTAGAATAGCGCCGATGATTATTTCAAAGGGAGTATCCCCGGGCCACCAGTGCTGGGCACCGTAGCGGGAGTATAGTGCCCGGTAAATCCCCATAAGCCGGGATGGCTGCGTGTCCATTGTAAGCATCCTCTCTCCATTAATTCCTTTATTTAGGATAATATACTTGCATTCCTGTGTCAATCATGAGAAAATTTGGATAAAGCAATACTTAGTCGATTAATAAATATACCATAATTATATGGAGGTGTAGTGTTGAAAACTTATAAGGTAAACCCTTCGGCTGTTACCGTGGCCTTTATATCATTGATAGTTTGGTTGGCTTTGGCTGCCGGTTTGGTTTTTGCATTGGCTTATGGGTATGAGCTTTGGTACATATTCTTGTCCTGTGTTGTATTCTTATGTACCTGGACTATGTATGGCAATATTTATCCTAAGGAAGTAGTCATAGACGAAAAGTCCATCGGTTTAGTAATGCCCTTTGGCAACACCGTGGTAATGGATTATGGAGATGTCAATATGACAGAGGATAAGAATAACTATATCTTTGTGGTGCAGGTCGATAACAAGACCCAGAGAAAAAATTATATTCAAAAAAAGACTATACCAAAGGAACTGGAACAAAAAATATTGGGTTTCAGGAAATAATTGTCGTGTTTTTAAATAATGTCGAGAATATATGTTTTTAAGGGAAGTTGTTTTAACTT
>JBMNSO010000083.1:0-8078 GCA_050945235.1 Mahellales bacterium | reverse complement strand
GCTTGATTAATATAGACGGGGAACTGGTAGAACAGGGAGGAGAATGCGGGCTGCGCCCTATAATAATGATGATGGGAGCTCTGGATGGGTATGACGTGCAGCCCGAGGTATTATCCTATGAAGGTCCCTTTGGTGTGGGGTATTGCGTAGCCGGTTTTTATCCAGGGGGATATGATGAAGGCAGGTCCATGGTGGCAATACTTGAGGGTAATAGAATTGAAAGGCAACGTAGTGTGCGCCGGAGGGAAAGCCCACCTGTGAAGCTGGCCAGAAGGGCCCTTGAGCATTATGTAAGCACAGGTGAGGTGATAAAGGATGATGGAACCTTACCGGTCGAATTATCCGCCGAAAGGGCGGGTGTATTCGTGTCCATAAAGATGGACGGCTACTTAAGAGGGTGTATAGGCACCATCGAGCCATACTACGATGATATTACCCAGGAAATAATCCATAATGCCATAAGCGCGGGTACTAGGGACCCAAGGTTTAATCCGGTGACCAAAGATGAACTCGAAAAGCTGGTTTATTCGGTAGACGTCCTAAAATCACCGGAGCCGATATCATCCCTAGAACAACTGGATATAAAGAGATATGGGGTAATAGTAAAAAAAGGCCGACGCCGTGGCTTGCTGCTTCCAAATCTCGAGGGCATAGACACCCCTGAGAAACAGGTTTCCATAGCCCTGCAAAAGGCAGGTATTGGAGAGGACGAAAACTATTCAATGGAAAGGTTTGAGGTGACTAGGTATTACTAAGGCAAGGAAGTATAAAAATTATTTTTCCTTGTTATAATATAACGTATATGATAAAATAGATGGGTAAGAGTATTTGAAACTAATATTTTTCTCCTTGTTCATGGAGATAACAATATTTTTTTCAATATCAATCCATGAAAAAGGAGGTAAATGATGATGGCAGATAAAACTTTGGTTTGTAAGGACTGCGGCAACGATTTCATTTTTACAGAAGGCGAACAACAATTCTATGCCGAAAAAGGTTTTGAAAATGAGCCAGTAAGGTGTAAAGAATGCAGGATTGCCAGAAAGGCCCAGAGGAATAATGCTCGAGGTATGACTTCAAGAGGCTTTAACAGTCCAAGGATTACTAGGTAGATTAAAAGAGTCGTGTTTTTACACGGCTTTTTTAATTTACTTAATACTAATAGATATTGTGGCCATGGTGTCTTCCTTCCACCCATCACCCGCAAAACTCCCGTAAAAGGTATTATTATTAAAGCCGGATTCCTTCAACAGGCGGTCCAACTCCTCCCTTTTAAGAGGTAAAAGTTTTATGATGTTTCTATATTCATTTTTCCCTACCTTTAATGTAGTAATAAAATTAATCAAAGATGTTTCGGCATCTATTGAATATTCCCTTATGAAGGTCAAATCCATTTCATCGTTCCTTATCACTGGGAGGTGGCGGACATCAAATTTAAGTACCCTGTCATAGTTTACTATTTGTAGTATTAGAACACCACCGGGTTTCAGGAGGGTATTCATTTCCTTAAGTGCCTTTGATATTTGGTGGCGATGGGATAGATGTACCAAAGAATTTCCTATGCACACTATACCATCAAAATTTTCTTTGATTATATCCGATATATTGAGCATGTTTCCCTTTATTACCTCTATAGGCAAATCTTCATCTTTAGCCTTGGCCTGGGCCTTTGCCACCATTTCACTGTCCAGGTCCACGGCAGTAACCGATAGGCCCCATCTGGCAAACTCTACCGAATAATTGCCTGAACCGCACCCCAGATCCAAAACCGAAGAAGTGGCGTGTTTCCTAAATACATCCCTTAAAAAGTCAAGTGTTGTATGGGCAGCGGGAAAAATATAATCATAATACTGGCTTAGTTTACTGTAAAAGCTCATTAAATCATCTCCTAATATGTATTTATCAATACTATTACATATGTACCCCATAGATATACGATGTAACATCAATTGAATATATTTTTTATTTCTATGCCCGGGTAATAGTGGTTGAGGATTTTTATATAATTATAACCCCTTTGGGCCAAGCCATAGGCTCCATATTGGCTCATGCCGCATCCATGGCCGTTACCGCCGCCGTATATGGTTAGGTATTCTATTTCGCCCCTTTCATTGTGCAGGATATCGAGGTAGACAAAGGCGCTGGGCAGTAGCCCATAGTTCTTTTGTACCCTTCCGTTATGCAAATTAACGTCTAGATTTGCATTATCGGTGGGCTTGAATAATAGGCGTATATTAAGCTCTTTTATTATTTTAAAACTACCGGCGCTGCTTTGTATTTCCAGTTCCATTGCATTGCCCCCCTGACCCCTTTTGGCGATCCAGATATCACTAATAGTACCTATATCAAAGGGTAGGTCTGAAAAGACCGATTGTGACTGTTGGTCCATTCCGAATATATAATTAGGTTGGGATTTTTCCAGTGACGGCAAATTGCTGTTAAACATGGCTTGAAGCTGTGACTGGTTAAGCCTGACTGTCCACCTGAAATAGGGCGATACTGCATCATATGCCTCCGGTATGTCGGAGGTTAGAAAATCCCTTACCTCTTGCTCATTATCCAAATACATCATTACCTTGGGAGTCTGGCTGCGCGATTGTAGGTAGGGAACGGGTGTACCGGGGAATTCTTTTGTTGTTTTGTCTTCCCATACCTCGTTATTGTTGGCCGTAAAACCGCAGGAGGTAGAAAAGAAGGCGGCATTTATTGGCTGATCGTCAAAAAATAGTACTTCTCCTTGGGTATTATCAACGGCCTGGTTGGTGCTGGGGTAGGCAGGGGTGTTATTATAAACCTGGGAGGCCACGCTATCGTCCACATGGGCAGCGGCAAACCTAAAGCCGCTTTTCATAATGGAAGACACTGCATAGGTCCGGGCGGCTACAGCTTGTGCCTTTAGCGGTTCTATACCAAAACTTAAAGGCATCTCGCTAGGTACAACGGTATATAAATATTGTTCCAGAGGCAGTTCGTTTATTATGGCAAGGCCGTCTTCATACATTGACACCTCCAGGTTGCCATGATACGCCGGTACAAACCCGTCGCTGCCCCTTTCAATGGATGGCACACTTATGGGTTCTCCTTCGGGAGAGTATATATAAAGGCGATAAGCCTTGGACAAAAAGTTTTCATCGCCATAAGACCATAGTATGGCATCATCCATCCGCTGGAAGGTGACCATGGTATTGGGGGGTATAGTATAGCTTTTATTCGATATTTTGTTTTCAACCACTATGTCTTCGGTACAATTAATTTCCACCCTCTGGTGTTTAAGACCTTTAAAACCCGTGGTGTTAAGGGCAACCCGTATGGTATCCAGGGGGAAATCGTCGCCTATTACCATGGCTGATACCATATCCTGTGTCATGTAATATGATATATCCGACATACCGGGGATAATGTCTTCGAGGGTAGCAGCTTTTATTTCATCGTCCTTGTATTGATATATACAGACCGATGGACTTAGGTTTAACAGGTCAAACCCAGCATCCTCTATTAGGTTATCCTTTACCGTCAATACCTTTGTTCCGGTTTTTTTGATTAAGGGACTTATATTAATTACCTGGTCGTCCAGTATTAACAAACGGCATATACTGCCTGAATAATCCTCTTGTATAGCGGCAGGATAGGAAAGGTTTTGCCGTTTTTCACCAATAAGCAGTTCAAAATCCGTAGCGGTTTTTTTACCATGTTGGTTTATGACATAAGCCTGTTCAAGTTTTTTAAGCTTTGGCAGGTCTTTGATCAACCAACTGCCATTAGATTTAGTTACCCAAAGGCTGGTTTTGTATTTATTATCATTAATACCAAGGCTGATATCGACCTTTTTTGTTTTCGTGGGCAACAGGTCCACATATCCGACTTCCACCCATTGAATGGTATCCCCTTGTTGCAGGGTTTCAATGAACACCCTATCATCGCCACTCATATCCCTGATCTTTTCCCTGGCATACTCAGTGTTACCCTTAATGCATTCCTCGAAAAACTGGGCAACCATTCCCTGGATATTGTAATAGCTCCTCAGCTCAATAAACAGCATAACAGCCAACACAGCAGCGATGGCATATAATATAAATCTTACACTGCCCTTTTTGCTTTTCTTATATCTGACCATTAATGTCCTCCACATTCTTATTTATTGTATATTATATTAAGGAACACATGTTATATCAATTATAATTATGGGAGCATACCCGCTGATTTTAATATTTCTTCAAGGTGTCTTTTGTCAACATTGCCCGATGTATGGGTGGTACTGTTAAGAAAATGTATGCAGAAATGACCGTTGAAATTATTATCTTTAATTTTACCATAGCCGTGGGGCATCCCGGTCATGGAGCCGGCTATCCTGTATCCATTCACTTCAACGATTACGGCCCGTCGGTTCCAACTCCAAGTGCCGCCGTATATCTCCTTCATAATGGCGGTATCCTGGGCGGTGAGGGGCTGGACGTCGGCATGGCTGCTGCCCGCCCTTCGTTGGACCATAAAGGACAGGCCGGTCCGAAAGTCCACCACCTTGGCGATGGACATATTAGGGAATATTTTCTTTACTTCGTTCCAGGGCAGTAGCCTACCATAGGTATCCTGTATAGCCAAGTCGGTAGTACGGATAAGTCTTTTAAGCTGATATTCCAGCCCCTTTGGCATATTTATACGGTTTTTGTCCCTGTCATGGAAGACATCCATAGTCCTATTATAATAAATAAACCTAGGACTTTGGTTTTGATAGAACAAGGTTATAGTATGGGAAAAATTTTCGGATATGGGTTCTTGTATATTTTCTATGGAGTAATTGTAGTTGTTATTCCTAAGTTTTTCTAAATCCTCACCTTCAAAGATTTTTATGAAATACTTGTATTCCGGGTTTATAATACTTATCTTGTTTAATTCTTTGGTGGTCCTTGGGTATTGTTGACGATAGTTTGGCTTAAGAAATAATACTACAGCCAAAAGGAATAACGTTGATAAAACAAGCACAGATATAGTCCGCTTTCTTAAAATAAGATACCTTGCCATCTTTGTTATACCTGCCATTATAAATACTGTTATTGATTGGTATTCATAGGATATGCAAAATATGAAACAATAATAAAAAAACCTATTGACATAAATAAATTGGATCAATATAATTAAAACCAAGTAAACATATAGGAATACATGTATATAAGATAAGGAGGAAGACAATGAAGATATATGATAATATCACACAGTTGATAGGAAAGACCCCCTTAGTCAGGCTCAATAATATCTCACAGGGTGCTCAAGCGCAATTGGTTGCCAAGTTGGAATACTTTAACCCGGGGGGCAGCGTGAAGGACAGGATAGGACTAAATATGATAAAAAAGGCGGAGGACAAGGGGCTAATCAATAAAGACACCGTTGTAATAGAACCTACCAGCGGTAATACAGGTATAGCCCTTGCATATGTATGTGCCATAAAAGGATATAGATTGATACTGACTATGCCCGAAACCATGAGCATTGAGAGGCGTAACCTGTTAAAGGCCCTTGGCGCGGAGTTGGTACTGACCCCTGGAGGGGAAGGTATGACGGGTGCTATAAATAAAGCCCGGCAACTGGCCGATGATATCGGCAATGCCTTTATCCCGCAGCAGTTTGATAACCCTGCCAATCCGGAAATACACAGGACTACTACAGCCCAAGAGATATGGGAGGATACCGAAGGAAGGGTGGACGTTTTTGTAGCGGGGGTAGGTACCGGAGGCACCTTAACCGGAGTAGGGGAGGTTCTTAAATCAAAAAGGAAGGATATTAAAATAGTGGCGGTTGAGCCTAAGGACTCGCCGGTATTATCAGGCGGTAGTGCGGGACCCCATGCCATACAAGGGATAGGTGCCGGCTTCATTCCTGAAGTGCTTAATACGGATATTATTGACGAAATTGTTAAGGTAGATGCAAATGATGCCTTTGAAATGAGCAGAAATATAGCCAAAAAGGAAGGTATATTGGTGGGCATTTCATCCGGCGCTTGTGCTTATGCAGGACTGCAATTGGCCAATAATCCTGCCAATAAGGGAAAATTGATAGTAGCTCTATTGCCCGATACGGGAGAAAGATACTTAAGCACACCGTTGTTTAAATAGTTTACAAATTGCAAACCCATAAAAAAAGTAAATTAAGGATAATCCTTGAGATATCCTTAATTTACTTTTTTAGTATGTAATGGTTTTGAGTTTAATCGGCTGTAGCCATTAAATGAGTTTTTCCATTTCATCCACCATGAGTCCAAATTCCTCAAGGGCCTTTTTGATAGGTAGGGGTGATGTCATATCTACTCCCGCTACCTTTAATAAATTTATTGGGTAGTCAGACCCTCCCCTTGAGAGGAAGTCAAGATAGCGCTTCAGGGCAGATGGGCCATCATCTAGTATCTGTTGTGATAATGCTGCTGCCGCGGAGAAACCAGTGGCATACTTATAAACATAAAATGCGGAATAAAAATGGGGAATTCGTGCCCATTCCAGATCTATGTTTTTGTCAATTACTACACCATTGCCATAGTACTTGGCATTTAACTCATGATAGATGTTGTTGAGGTTATCCGGCGTTAAAGGATTGCCCGAGGCCGACATTTCATGGGTGATTTTTTCAAACTCTGCAAACATGGTCTGACGATATACGGTAGTTCTGAACTGTTCCAAATAATGGTTGAGTATATAAGCCCTTTGCGCTCTGTCCTCCAGGTTATTGAGCAGGTGCTTTGTAAGGAGTATTTCATTTAATGTCGAAGCCACCTCTGCAACAAATATCTTATAGCCTGCCGATACATAGGGCTGATTCTTGTTGGAATAATAGCTGTGGATTGCATGGCCAAGCTCATGGGCGAGGGTATATACGTTATCTATATTATCTTGGTAATTAAGCAAAATATAAGGATGGGCGTCATAGTGTCCCCATGAATAGGCACCACTTGTCTTGCCACGGTTTTCCATGACATCTATCCAGCCTTCTTCAAAGGCCTTTACCAGCAATTGACCGTATTCCCGGCCTAAGGGATTGAGACCTTCCAGTATATATTCCTTGGCCTTTTCATAGGGAACTTTTATGTCTACATCTTCAATAATGGGCGTGAATAGATCATACATATGAAGCTCATTTAAACCCAGGGCACGTTTTCTTAGGGCCATATATCTATGTAGATGGATTAAATTATCATGTACTGTGTCGATTAGATTTTCATAAACCGATAACGGTACATTATCCTGGTCCAAGGAGGCCTCAAGGGCGGAAGGGTATTTTCTCACATTACTGTAGTATATATCTCTTTTTATACTGGCACTTAAGGTAGCGGTTAGGGTATTTTTGAATTTTTCGTAGGTATCATAAAGGGCGGTGAAGGCATTTTTACGAACTTGCCGATCCCTGCTTTTCATAAATAGGATATACCGACCATGGGTGAGCTCTTCATAAACGCCGTTTTCGTTCTTAATTTCAGGAAATTTCAGGTCTGCGTCGTTGAGCATGGAAAAGATACTGTTTATGGCCTCTGACATATCGCCAGTCATCGCAACTATCTGTTCCTCCTGGGTGGATAGTATGTGATGGCGCTGCCTGGTTATATTGTCGAGATAATGTTTATATATATCAAATCTTCGGTCTGAATCGATGAAATTTTTAAGTCTTTCTTCAGGTATTGCTAGGATTTCGGGTACTATAAAAGATGCTATGCTCCCCAGCTCTACCAAAAGGCTGAAGGCCTTATCGGTTAACGCCTGGTATGTGCTATCGGCATTGTTTTCGTCCTTTTTCATTTTGGCATAAACATATAATTTTTCTGCCTTCCTGGTAATTTCAAAATTAAGGTTAAGTACCTCATACAGTGTATCTCCTGATGTAGCCAATCTACCCTTATAATCGATAAGCTTTTTCATATTATTTTTTATAGAACCGTAGTCCTCTTCCCATTGGGCAAGGGAAGGATATAACTTGGACAGGTCCCATTTTAAATTGTTCGGTATTTGGTTCCGGTCGGGTAGAGTATTATGTTTTTTATTATTCATATTAGCCTGGTTGTCACCATTTCCTCCTTTTTCATATAATACTTTCTCAGGTAT
>JBMNSO010000082.1:0-8323 GCA_050945235.1 Mahellales bacterium | reverse complement strand
TGCTTCAGAAACAGCTGTCTTTATATCCGCCAGTTGTTCAAGGGTAGGGTTTAGCTGTGCTGCTAAAGCACTTACCACTATACGCGCAAAGGACTCGTTTTGTGAGATGCTCAAAAATTCAACCCTGATCTCATTTTTTTTGCTCATAATAACCTTCTCCCCTCAATATTAATAAAAATTCCCTCAGTATATTTGTTTTTGAAGCTTTATTATCTTGAACAGGCCGGATATCTCCATTACCTTTTTAACCTGTGGAGAAAGGTTGGTTACCCAAATTTGTCCACCCTTTCGTGAAATACTCTTATACCTACCTATTATCACTCCTACACCGGAACTATCCATAAAGGGAACCCCTTTAAAATCTAATAGCAGTTTTTTGGCATTTGTTTTGTTAATCATTCCTTCCAGGGTATCCCTAAAACTATTCGAGGAATGGTGATCAAGTTCTCCCTGCATTTGTACAATTAGCATGTCCCCCTGTTTCTTAAAAATGAATTCCAACAAAAAAAACCCCCTTCTAATAGTATATCAAGATTATTTTTTTATCTTTTAGTAGATCATGATTATATTCTATCTTTATTTGATTTTTCCTTCGTAAAAGAATGTAGTATTTTGCTGGAAAACGCTAATAATTTGTCGGATTGCCGTATTATTTCATGGTTATCATTATACCTTTGTTCCAAGTATTAGTATTCGGGGGCTTGTATCCTTGTGATACCCTTCCAAGGAATAGCTGCCGTATACCTTAGTAATTTTCAAATCCGCTGCGCGAAACATTGCCTTGAAATCATCCAAGGTGTATAGTTTCACCCTTTCCGTATATGTCTTCCATTGGTATTTATCCCCAATGATAATTTTCTTATTGATCGTATTGTTTTCTATCCATCTCGATTCCTTTACAAAAAGTCCGTCCACCCTTTTATAAGAAAAGGGTACAATATTGTTTCTGACATGGTTAGGATTAAGATAATCCAGCAGCACCCTGCCGTTCTTCTTTAATACCTTGCTGATTTCCATTATCACTCCAAAATTTTCCTTATCATCTGAAAAGTATCCAAAACTGGTAAATAGGTTCAATACCACATCAAATAATTGATGATAAGGAAGGCTTCTCATGTCGTGCCTTTTAAATTCCACCCATCCCTTTTCTATCCTTTGGGATCTTGCTCTTGCTCTTGCAATTTTTAATAAATATTCCGACAGATCTACGCCCAATACCCTATACCCTAATTGGGCCAGGGAAATGCTGTGGCGGCCGCTGCCACAGCATAAATCCATAATATATTCATCTTTCTTTATATCCAATACCTTTATTATGGCATCTACTTCCTTCCTAGCCAATTCATCATTTCTATGACTGTAAACCTTTAGATAATCCTTGCCAAAACTTTTCTCGTACCAGTGCATATCAACTTTCCTTCCATTACAGTTATTTAAGGCTATTTATAAGCTGTTTATAAATATTCTCGTACTGTGGGACTATTTTTTCGGCAGCGAAATTGTCCCTTGCGTGTTGTATGGATTTTTCCCTCATATCAACCAGTTTTTCTCTGTTTTGCAATATATCAATTCCATGGCGGGCCATGGTATCCACATCCCCGATATCGCAAAGGTATCCTGTATCACCGTTTTTGATTACTTCCGGAATTCCTCCGGTATTTGATGCGATGACCGGGACACCACAGGCCATGGCTTCCAGTGCCGCCAATCCAAAGCTTTCGCTGTCAGAAGGCAGTAAAAACAGGTCTGACATTGAGAGAAGCTTTACTATATCGGTCTGCTTTCCTAAAAAATGTACCCTGGATGCAATATTTTTGCTCTCCGCCAACTTATATGCCCTGCATTGTTCAGGACCATCACCCACCATAAGCAAATGACAGTCCACCTCCCTTTGTATCAGTTCAAAGGCTTTTATTACGTCATTGGTCCTCTTTACCGGCCTGAAATTCGATATGTGGATTATTACACTTTTGCTTCTACCAAACAATGATTCCTTGGTATCTTGGACGTTAAGCCTTTTGAACTTGTCGGTGTTGATGAAGTTATATATTGTTTTTATGGGTTTCTTTATTTCAAAAAATTCCTGTGTATGGACGGTCAGGAATTTGGACACCGAGGTGATACAATCGCTTTGGTTTATTATAAACTCTGTAATATTCTTTAGCTCCGGATTTTTGCCCACGATGGTGATATCAGTACCGTGGAGGGTGGTGACCACTTTAAGGCCCTGTTGGGTTAGCATTTCCCTGGCCAGATAAGCGCTGGCCGAATGGGGAATGGCATAATGGGCATGGATGATATCCAGTTTTTCCCTTGCGGCAACCTGTGCAATTTTGGCCGCCAAGGCCAGCATATAGGGTTTAGAGATGAACACCGGATAATCCACCGGTTCCACTTCATGAAAATAGATATTCCTTCGGTAGTTATTTAGCCTGAAGGGCTGGTCATAGGAAATGAAGTGTATGGTATGTCCCCTTGACGCCAATTCTATCCCCAGCTCAGTGGCTACTACTCCGCTCCCGCCGTAGGTGGGGTAACAACAAATACCGATATTCATCAAATAATCCCTCCATTAATAAGGTTATTTATCCCAAGGGGCCTTTGGGTGGTGAAACCTTCTCCAAAAATAAAACCGGCTTGTATGCCTAAATATTTGTCCCTGCACCTGATCTTTGATATATAATCGCTGTTTAGGGGTGTGACCATATCCCCTTCTCCTTTAACAAATTGGCTTTCAAAACACGACAGAGCCCTTAGCTTTACATCATAAAATTCGGATACATCCACCACGATATCGGGCGTTACATCAAAGGCATTAATATAATAATAGAATACCCGGCGAACCCTATGGGGCTTTAGGCTGGAGGGAAACTTAACCAGGGTACTGTCGAATATTGCCTGGTTAATCAGTTCACTGCACCTTACATGGTCGGGATGCCGGTCCTTTGCCATGGGTGCGAAAATATATGCAGGTTGATACGTCCTTACCACTTCCACTATTCTTTGCCTGTTTTCCAAGTTACAATCTATATGGCCGTCTTTAATGCCTAAATTGATTCTTGATACCGGTTTGAGTATATCGGCAGATTTTTTTGCCTCCCTCGCCCTTTGTTCAATGGTACCATTTGTCGATCTCTCCCCCTTGGTCAAATCCACAAACACAGTATTGTATCCAAGGCTTATGTGCTTTGCTACGGTTGCAGCCATTCCTATTTCAATATCGTCGGGATGGGCGCCAAAACTTAAAATATCAATTTTGGTTTCCATAGGTTCAGCCTCCGTCCTTATTGATCTTATCTTCCGATATTACAAGAAAAAACTGTGGATATTTCTGATCAAGGGGCAGGTTATCCATTAGAAAATCTATAATTCCCCTACCGTACAGTGTAATGAAAGTGAAAATATTCAGTTCCCTGTCCTGGTCATTATCCTTGGGGTAAATATAATTATAAAGGAGCTCAAAATCCCTTACCAGTTCCCGGTTGTGTTTTTTAAAGTGGTAGTACAGCTTTCCTTTCAGATACTCCATTTCCAGCCTTATCTTGTTAAAGTTGGCCCTTATTATATCTTCCCTTCCCTCTAAAAAGGGAATCGATTGGCCCAGTTGGTCATACTGGTCATTGAGCCCTTTACTGATATCATCCAGCCTTTGCCTTATTCTGTCAAATCCCCTTTTTTCAAGGATACGGCGTATCATATCTTCTAGGCCTATCGATGAAATATCCTTTAGCGAAAGGGCGTATTTGTTCATTATCAATTTGCAGTGGCTGTCTATTAGGATCAATCTATTTCTGGGGTATATAATGGGCATTTTCATGTTAAATACGTGATAGACCCTTCTGAACTGGGCGTAGTAGGATATTTCGCCGGGGCCGGCGACATAGGCCAAAGTAGGTAATAGTTTTTCCTGCACCACCGGCCTTAGAACAACATTTGGGCTAAACAGCCAGGGGTACCGACAAACCTTTTCCTTTAATCCTTCCCTGTCACCGAAATACACGCACCCGTCCCTGGTTATATATTCCTTACCCCTCGCTGCTACAGGTTTTCTAATACCATTGTCATAATAAAACAGGTTGGTTGAATGGGGTGGTATATTTACCTGTACCTTAAGACCCATCTCGGCTATGGTTTTGCCGGTGTTTTCTACAATGCTATTAATGTTTTCCCAGTTGTCAATCCCCTGTATAAAGATATCCCTTGACATCTTTCTTAATTCTAAATCCATAGGATCTAATAATACCAAGCCATGATCCCTGAACAACAGTGCCATAATCCGTGCATACCACTCGGTCATGGTCTTTGACTGCCCAAGGGTATTTCTCAACATTCCAAAGGCTTCTTTCTTGTACTGCCCTTCTAAAGACCGGTTATACAGCGTATCCAACATATGCTCCATATCTTCGGATATGGGTATGGAACCAATGGATTGGCCGGTATTGCCCGGCTGCTCTAATACATATCTTACGACCTTCCTATCATTGTTAATATAGTTTACCCATGATACCTCCTGGAAGTCATGATCTTCGCTGGCTATCCAAAAAACGGGTACCACCGGTAAGCCCAGCATATTCTCCCAATGCCTTGCAAGGTTGATTGCGGTAACGGCCTTATATATAGAATATAAGGGGCCTGTCATAATACCCGCCTGTTGGCCGGTAACCACCGCCAACCACGGCCGGTGTTTTATTGCTTCCAAAGTCTCCAAGGTTTTCGGGCCGCAATCCATCAATAGGTTATACCTTAGCAGTGCATCAACGAGCCCCAAATCATTACTTCCCCTGTGTTGGCTTAAATAACGAGCTCTTTGATATACACTTTCGGGTACTTTGTAATGATACTCGAAAAAATTCCTTACAAGATAGGAGTTTTCAAAATATAAAGGACTTATATTATTTTTCGGTTGATTGTTATTCATCATGCTTCATACCTAATCTAGGCCTTTTGGAATTTTATTGTTAAAAAGGCCGCACAGCGTATCCTGCCGCACGACCTTTAATATTTATACAAACTTATTCTTTATCCTACCTCTAGCTCTTGTATTTCTACCTTTATTGACATTTTTTTGTTTAAATCTTCTATAATTCTTTTTTCATCCGGCCAACTACAATACTTGTTCCTTTCATCCTCGCTTAAAACCACCTTGTCCAGCACCTGTCTTCCCGTCAATCTGTTATCACTGACTATAGTCTGCATAATCGGACAATTGTCTACAATAGTAAGGATAGCATAAACGTATTTCATATTTAAGTCCCCCTACTCAAAGCAAAATTACTTTTGTGTTCTATGTTTGTTAATATTATGTACTGTTCTAGTTTACTACAAATATCGTCATATTTCAATATTATTGTACTTTTAAGTCGAGGGATTATTTGCAGTTGTTACCCTTGGTCCGTTGATTCCTCATCGCTTCCGGGATTTTTATCCGTGTTTTCCCTTGGGCGGCTATCTGCCAGTATGGTTGCGATTATATCATCCGGCTTGTTTAATACAGTTAGCTCCTCGGCAATTTCCACATCCTGAACCCTTAATGACTGCCCGGGGGACAACTTGGAAACATCAACCTTTATATAGGGGGGGATATGGCTTGAAAGGCCAACTATCTCCAGTTCCTTCAGTTGGTGTTGCAATATGCCGCCCCTTCGGATGACGTTATTATTACCCGTCACATTAATGGGTAGGGTAGTTTTTATCCTTTCCTCCTTATTAATATTATGCAGATCTATATGAAGTATCCTATTGGTTACCGGCTCCCTTTGCACTTCTTTTACTATCACCGGCCTTGCCTTGCCTTCCAGTATCACCTCAAAGATAGCATTGCTTCCGTCACGGGCAAGGACTTCCTGCAAACTTTTTCCGTCCATCTTTATTCTTGTGGCGGTGATGTCCTTCCCATATAACACACCGGGTATAAAACCCAGTCGCCTGATTTGGTTGATGGTCTCATTGTTATCAGGCAGTATCCTTTCAACCTTTAATTTATAATCCTTATACATTATTTTACCCTCCTGTATATTCTGACTACTATAATTCCCAATTTTCGTCGATTTTAAACAAGAGGGTAAACTTTTGGGCCATTAACCGCCACAAGGTCATATTTTCAGCCTATTGTGATTTCGTTAACCTTCCATTCTCATAAATTATTTGCCCCTTGGCAATAACCATGCGGACATGTAAGCTCTGGTCCAGAATCACTATATCACCTTGGTATCCTTCCTTTATCCTGCCTTTTTTGTTGGCCATGCCCAGGGCCTTTGCCGGATTTTGGGTTATCAGCCCTATGGATTGCTCAAATCCGATTATGTTTTGTTCATACATGTCTCTTATTTCATCTATTAAGGTAGATATCCGGGTAATACCTACATCCAGCACCTGTCCATGTTCATTGAACACCGGTGCACTGCCATTGGCGTCGGAACTTGCGGTAACACTGCCCAGGTCGATGTTCCTTTCCTTTAATATTGACAACGATTGGCCTATGGACAACCCCCCATCCCTTGACATACCGGCTGTAAGATCTATCATACCACCCAGTTTGACAAACTCTATTCCCTCTATTAACAGTTCAGGGCTCCTGTTTATATGGGTGGGTATTATATGTTTTAGGTATTTGGGGAACCTAGCGGCCAATTCAATTAACGGCTTAAGGCCGGGTTTCTCCTGCCCCACATGTACGTGGACGATACCGGGCTTGCCCGAGACAATGGAGGCTGTATATACCTGGGCTACTAGTTCCAGCAGCCTGTCGTCTTTTATTTGCGAAGATCTGTAGTCAGATATCGCCAGTTCACCCAGGCCTATAATATTGTCTATAAATGCAATGTCTTCCTTGAGGCTGCCGGTTATTGTTGAAAAGGGTTCGCTGTAGCCGCCACAGTAGATCGAGCAATCTATACCCTGCTGCTCCATTTTCTTGGCCTTGGCGAACAAGTCCTTTATGGTTCTGGTTACATTATCAACGCCCAGCAATCCTATTATGGTTGTGAAGCCATTGGCTACAACTTCTTCCAGGGATATTTCTTCTATCCGGGTAAGGGGTCCTCCCTCACCCCCACCGCCAATAATATGGACATGCTGGTCAATAAAGCCGGGCACGGCGATTAACCCCGAAGCATCTATCACCCTTGTATGGTCCCCCATCATGCCCTCGGCCCGGCGATTATCCCATATCTTGTAAATATTTGAACCTGCCAGAATAATGGTTTTATATCCAAGGTATTGTGGGTCATATACCTTTGCATTACTTATGACGGTAATCATTAATACCTCCTGAAAAAGGCTGTCCGGTTTAATACCGGTCCATTAAAATGATTACCTATCTTCTCTATATTTATCCATAATAATTCCTAAAATTTCGCCCGGGGTGGGCGGTGTATATGTTATGGCATTAGCCCCTGCATTGATGGTGTTTCGAATGGTCGTATCATTAGGTCCACCGGTTGCTATTATAGGCACATGGGGATAGTTTTTCCTTATGTGTCTTACTATACTGGGGGTGTTAGAAGCCCCCGAAACGTTTATTATAGATGCGCCGGCCTTTAACCGACCCTCTATATCCGTGTTTTCAGAAACAACTGTCACCACTATGGGAATGTCTATGGTTTGGCTTAGTCGCCTTATGGTGTCATCGGTGGTGGGTGCATTCACCACAACACCTATGGCGCCTTGGAACTCAGCGTCCATGGCGATGTTTATCACCCTGTTTCCCTGGGTTATTCCACCCCCTACACCGCAGAATACCGGCACATCTGCCGCCATCATGATGGTATGGGTGATCACCGGTTGGGGGGTAAATGGGTATACTGCTATCACCGCATCGGCATTTGCGTTTTTTATAATTGCAACATCGGTAGTAAAAATCAGGGACTTTATCCTTTTTCCAAAAATCTTTATACCGCTTGCCTCCCTAATAACCTGAGGCAACTCAATCATATGCCTTCTTAAAACACCCTTTATTTCAGGGATAAATTTTTCTGCCATATAAACACCTCACTTACTTTATTTTTCCGTTAACTGCCCCATACTGCTTTGGACACGAACAAAGACAAGCTTCTTTCTTATTAATATTGCACAAAATTAAACTATCTTCTCTTATATAAGACCTTATATAGAAATAACTTGCACCCATTGAGACCTGAGAAACTATAATATACCAAACGGGATAGAAATCAATGGTTTGGACGATACATTGATAAAATCATAATAACACTTTACATAGCATAAATAATATCTAAAATCAAATGAAAAAAATATTTTTTATAATTTGTCTTATATTGACGTAAGCAAATTTATCATTGAATTATACTATGTAAAGTGTTATTAT
>JBMNSO010000081.1:0-8595 GCA_050945235.1 Mahellales bacterium | reverse complement strand
ACGGGGGATCCCCATAATAATACCAACGACTTTTTTGTTTTTAAAACAGCCTTTGACGAAATGTATGCCTGTGATATATCCAAAAAGGTACGGACTGTACTTAACCATAAGATAAAATCAGGAAAATTCATCGGAGCCCATGCACCCTATGGTTATAAGAAAGACGTCAATAACCGTAATAAACTGGTCATCGACGAAGAGGCTGCCAAAATAGTGACCAGGATATATAGTATGTATATGGAAGGGTTGGGTTTTAGCAGTATAGCGGAAATATTGAACAGCGAAGGAATTATGAGTCCATCTGTCTATAAATCGATGAATACAAATTACATTAACGGCAAAAACAAATACTATTTATGGAATGGTGTTACAATCAAGAATATCCTTTCCAATCCAACCTATGCAGGCCACCTGACCCAGGGCAGGCACAAAAAGGTACATTATAAATCAAAAAAGAGTGTAATCCTCCCCCGACAGCAATGGACGACCGTTTATAATACCCATGATGCCATTATTGACCAGCGGGTGTTCGATCTTGTGCAGGAAATGTTAAAGAGAAAGGGCAGACGCCAAACCAGGCCCATAAAAAAAATAAGGCCCTTATCCGGTTTTGTTTTTTGCGGGGATTGTCAATCCACCATGACCTTTGTCACCACCTCGACAAACAAGGAATATTTTATTTGTTCGGGTTATAAAAGATATGGCAAGTACTATTGCAACCGACATTCCATTTTGGTGTCAGAGGTGGAAAGACTGATACTGGACGATATTCATTCACTAATAGATTCCCATATCGATTTAGAGTGTTTGGCCGCCTTGACAAAAACGGCAGCCGATTATTATAATGAGCAGCCCCTTGTTGCAGAGGTTAGACATATAAAAACAGAGCTGGCGAAAATAAAAAGATCTTTGGTCCATCTCTATCATGATAAGGTAAATAATCTGATAAGCCACCAACAGTTCATGGACCTCTATGCATCCTTTAAGGAAGAACGGGATACATTACGTGACAGGTACAACCATTTAAACCATCGGCTACGATTACGAAAAGGGACACAATCGGGCACTACCACGGCCAAGACCATTGTCAATAAATTTCTTAGCAAATCCTCATTATTCACCAACAAATCCTTGGAAAGTCTGATAAAAAGGATAGAGATATATAAGGACAAAACCATGATAATATACTACAAATTTAAAGCTCCATCATAAGTCCATACCTACTCTCAAGCCTATAACCCTAAACCTGTACCCTTTGTTGTTCCAAACTTAACCCACCCCATTCTATGTTTAACCTCATCCATCGTACACCAAAAGGGCCGCCTGGGTTAAGGGTTTTTTGTATTATCTTCCAGTCACCCAGTGGTGTAGGTGTCGTAGGCTTACCCACTGCCACAGGAAATGTGGCAATCCCCACACCGTTTTCATATACCGCCATTTCCTTTTTTTCAATATCAACGGTTATTGAGTAGGGTGCGGTAGTAATCTCCTGTGCTTCCCGGCTTAAGCCTATGGCATTCCATGTATCCGGGCCGACTACGCCGTCGGCCATTAACTGATTTTCTTGCTGGAAAGCCTTTACGGCATCAACAACTTCGTAATCATATATGGAATCGGTAGGACCGTTGTAATAACCCAGTTCTGTCAGCCTTTGCTGCACATTTAAAACATCCGGCCCGGATAAAAAGGGATCCATTATCCTTAAGAATCTACTGTAATAAATCATAATATCACCTCTATCTATAATATTATTCATTTCAGCAAAAAGTTACCTCAATATTGTAATATTGTAGTGTTTTCATGTTAATGGTACATATGGGAATAAAAAAAGTATCCAGTGGTTAAAATTTGAATATCAACAAGGTTAAAGGAGTATAAATCTTATGCTTGTATTCGTCAGGGCATTGGTATTGTATCTATTAGTAGTCATAGTAATGAGAATTATGGGAAAAAGGCAGATAGGTGAGCTTCAACCCTTTGAACTGGTTGTAGCCATAATGATTGCCGAATTGGCCTCAGTGCCTATGCAGGATAAAGCTGTGCCGTTGATAAACGGCGTTATATCGATAATAACCCTATTATTTGTACAGGTTGTCTTATCTTTTGTTACCCTTAAAAGTGTAAGGGCTAGGAAAATAATATGCGGTACCCCAAGCGTATTAATAGAAAATGGTAGGATCGTGGAGGAGCAACTAAGGAAAGAAAGATATAATTTAAACGATCTGTTGGAACAATTGCGGGCAGCAAATGCCCCCAATATTGCGGACGTAGAATTTGCCATACTGGAAACAAGCGGCCAGCTAAGTATTATACCAAAGTCCCAAAAAAGAGCTGTAACCCCAGAAGACCTCAACATCAAGACCCAATACGAGGGATTGCCCACACCGTTGATTATAGACGGGAAAATCAATCATTCCAACTTGAAAAAAATTAATCTTACTGTGCAGTGGCTTCAAAGTGAACTGCAAAAATTCGGTATCAATGATACCAAAAAGGTGTTATTCGCCAGCATTGACACCTCAGGTCAATTATATTATCAAGAAAAATCTTTAAATAGATGATTAAAGTAAAATACAGGAGAGTATAAAATGAAAATTGTCATAGTAATGCTTGTTATCATACTGGCCTTTTTCGCCATGTCTATCTACGGACATATACAAATGAAAAATACCGCAGAGCAACTATCAAAAAAACTGGACAGGATCGAAGATTGTATAGAAAAAGAAGACTGGACTTTGGGACAAGAATACATGGATGAACTTAAAGTATCTTGGAGTCATGTTAAAAAGAAATGGACAATTACCCTTGACCATGAAGAAATCGATAATATCGACGTTACCGTTGCTAGGATTGACCAGTTTATAAAAACCCGGGAAAAACCGTCTGCCATGGCGGAAATAGCGGTATTGCGACTATATATATTACACATACCTGAGAAGGAGGCATTCCGGCTGAGCAACCTTTTGTAACATCATGGATAAATATTGGTTAAACTATCCGGTATAACATTCCAAAGTCTATTTATGAATATTATGTTGTTTCCTTTGAAAAACTAGATTAAGAAACGAAAGGAGGTAATTGAATGCCCGGTAGAGTAAATAGAACAGACAGCCCAATATCCAGGGTAAGATGCGTGGTGAATACCTGTCAATACTATGAGAGCGGAGATCACTGCGTAGCCAATGAGATAGAGGTACAACCGAGAAATGCTAGTAATACGGAAGAGACCGACTGCGCAACCTTCGCACCAAAGGGGAGTATGTAAAAACAATACAGGATTTGGCTAAGGCAGATTATAATCTGCCTTAACCTTTACTTCTTTCTATTATTAGCCTTTACTCTCTTAATAGGATCCAATATTTTTTTCCTTATCCGAATAACACTGGGTGTTATTTCTACCAATTCATCATCATCGATAAATTCCAATGCCTGCTCTAAACTCAGTTTTTTTGCCGGAACTAATCTTAGTGCTTCATCGGAACCTGCAGCCCTCATGTTCGTCACATGCTTTTTTTTGCATACATTAACCTCAATATCACCGGTCCGATTATTCTGTCCCACTACCATACCTTGGTACACCATGGTGCCCGGTTCGATGAACAACACACCCCGGTCCTGGGCATTAAACAAGCCATAGGTTACCGCCTCACCGGTTTCATAAGCAACTAAAGACCCCTGTTGCCTTGAAATTATGTCGCCCTTATATGGTTGATATCCATTAAAAACGGAATTCATAATGCCATTGCCCCGGGTATCTGTCAAAAATTCCGACCTGTATCCAAATAATCCCCTGGATGGTATGGAGAACTCCAGTTTTACATGACTGCCTGTGGTATTTTCCATACTTATCAGCTCTCCCTTTCTCTTACCCAGCTTTTCTATCACTACACCGGTGAATTCTTCTGGTACGTCTATGACAACCAGTTCCATGGGCTCGTGGATCTTGCCATCAATTTCTTTATATACCACCATTGGCTTGGAAACCTGGAATTCATATCCCTGCCTTCGCATGGTTTCTATTAATATGGATAAATGCAGCTCTCCCCTGCCAAGTACCTTAAAGGCATCGGGTGTTTCTGTTTCCTCTACCCTTAAGCTGACATCGGTTTGAAGCTCCTTATACAACCGTTCCCTTAGGTTTCTGGATGTAACAAATTTTCCTTCTTTACCGGCAAAGGGACTATCATTTACCGAAAAAACCATAGCCATGGTAGGTTCGGAAATATCTACAAAGGGTATGGGTTCAACATGGTCGACATCACATATGGTATCGCCTATATTGATTTGCTCTATACCCGATATGGCTATAATATCACCCAGCATGGCCGACTCAACTTCAACCCTCTTAAGCCCTTCAAATTGATACAGGTTGCTAACCTTCACCTTGGTATTATCTCCCTTATTATTGCACAGCACAGCATCCTGCCCACTGGATATTCTGCCCCTTTCCACCTTGCCAATGGCAATCCTTCCGATATAATCATTGTAATCAATGGTGGACACCAGCACTTGTAAGGGCTGGTCTACATAGCCACAAGGTGCTGGAATATATTTTATGATAGTGTCAAAGAGGGGCTTAAGGTTGATCCCCTGTTTATATATATCTAAAGACGCCGTACCGTTTTTCCCGGAAACAAAAACAAAAGGATATTCAAGCTGCTGTTCATCAGCATTAAGCTCAATAAACAGGTCCAGTACTTCATCAACCACCTCTTCAACCCTTGCCTCAGGTCTGTCTATTTTATTAACCACTACAATTACAGGATGACCTAGTTCCAATGCCTTTCTCAGGACAAACTTAGTTTGAGGCATAACACCTTCAAAGGCATCCACTAGAAGCAGCACACCATTCACCATCTTCAGCACTCGTTCAACTTCACCGCTAAAATCTGCATGCCCTGGTGTGTCTATTATATTTATCTTTGTATTGTTATAGTTAATAGCAGTATTCTTTGATAATATAGTAATACCCCGTTCCCTCTCAAGGTCGTTGGAATCCATTACCCGTTCCTGTACCACTTGGTTTTCCCTAAATATTCCTCCCTGTTTTAACATTACATCTACCAAGGTAGTCTTTCCGTGATCCACATGGGCAATAATTGCTATATTCCTTATATCATCTCTTTTTATTTCCAAACAAATTCCACCTTTATAGTTCGTATATTGCTACAAAAATTAATTTTAACACATCAAAGGATTGTTATCAATAAACAGTTGTCCTAGGAACAACAAAAAAATATCAAGTAGTTTTTTTTAGTTTGCCTTTACGACTAAATATGGCCTTAAAATCGTCGGCAATGGTTCTATGCATAATCCCTTTGGGGTCTTTGCCTCCGATTGCATATGCCAATTGTATTGAGGGGCCAATTAGCAAAGCACTTACAATTGTGCCTATGCCTATAGGGCCTCCGAATAAATAGCCAATTACAGCCACACAAACCTCTATGGCGGTCCTGACCTTCCAAACCTTTGTAGATAGTTTCCTGCTCAATCCAATCATTAAACCATCCCTAGGTCCGATGCCCAATGCTGAATTCATATAGAAATAAGTCGCCCAACCCATAATTATGATTCCTGACAAAAGCATAATTATCTTTGCGGCTAATGAATTGGCATCGATTATTAAACCATGTTTTTCTATTATATCAATAAACAAACCGATAAAATACATATTAAACAGCGTGCCCCAGCCTAGTCCTACTTTGAAGAAATAGTTTAATATTATTAACACCAACCCTACTCCCTGACTAGCCTCACCAATTGTAAGGCCAACCATGTTCGAAAGTCCCAGGTGAAATACGTCCCAGGGGGATGCACCAAGATTAGCATGTATAGTTAGAAGTATTCCTATACTATATAGGAACAATCCTAAATACAATAATAAATACCGTTTAATTAAATTCATTACCCTATACTCTCCTTAATAACAGCTTTAGCCTTTTTATAAACGTTACTATAAAATTGTACAGCCTCGAAGGTCTGTAGTCAATGTTAAAAACCTTTTGTAGATGCCCATGGATATATCTATAGTAATATACCAATTATTGTCGAGAATATATTACAACAACCATACAAACAATAGTAAAAAACAAAGAGGAGGTAATTATATGAATATTACACCTGCAGAAATGTTGTCGCTCCGAGATCTATTGGGAATGGAAATGCAGGCCTTAACCACGGCCAAAGCATCGGAAAAGCTAATATCCCACGACGAATTAAAGACTTTGTCCCAGTCCACCATACATGCTATAGAGGCTAGGATATTGGCTTTGCAAAAATTTATTGAGGATAACGATATAATCGCCTTGAAAGGAGTACAGTAAATGGGTATCTTTAAAAATGTTATAAAGGATGCAACGGAAGGGTTTAACGACCAAGTAATTGCAATGGATATGCTAGCCGGTGCCAAGGGTGGTGCTTCAGCATATTTAACGGCTGCTCTTGAAGCATCTACTCCGGAGGTAAAGCGAATGTACTCTGAGTACGTAACCCAGTACTTAATGGCCCACCAGAGTATAACAGAACTCTGTATAAAAAACGGGTGGTATAAGCCCTATGAACAGCCGGATACACAACTGGCACAAGCTTACTCCTTCTCTAAAGAACTTATAAGACTGGAAGCCCACTAAATTGATAACGGCGGACTCATGTTTACAGCCCGCCGTTACATTATTTCAACATCAAAGTGTTAACCAAAGAAGAATTCAAAATAAAAAGGATGTATCGACACATCCGTTAAACCCATTTTAGTGGTGCGAGAGACGGGACTTGAACCCGTACGCCATTAAGACACACGCCCCTCAAACGTGCCTGTCTGCCAATTCCAGCACTCTCGCATTCATTGCCTGGTCATTATAATAACCAGGCCTTTGTGGTACAAAAATATTATAACTTCACTGTTATCGTATGTCAAGTTGAATTCTCTTGGCGGTTGTCCCTATTATCAGTAGTATCGTCTTGATGGCGAGATATATACCATTTTTCTACACCATCGAATAACTGGTCTTCTCTAACAGGATTTACACCTTTAATCTCATCCTTGATCAACAACGATGAAGTTCTGTAATACAGGCTGATGTATGGTAACTCATCCACAAACAGGGTTTGAAAATCGCCATAAATATCTTTAACGGTATCTTCATCCATGGTCTGATTCAGTTTGTCTAATAATGCATCCATTTTAGCATTTGAAAATGATATGAAATTGCCACCTTCTTCAATCCTGTTGGAGTGCAATGCAAAGCCCAGGTTATATTTGGATGAAAGGTTCCATCCGACAAGAGCCAGATCGAAGTCCTTGGCTAACAGTCTGTTATTTAGCTGTTCTTCATCCAACAATTGGACATCAATTTGTATACCTGTCTGGCTAAGATTTTCCTTAATTACATCGGCTACATGACACCTTATTTCATTATCTTTGTTGACAAGCAAGGTAAAGGTTAAACTTACCTTTTTATCATCGATATCCTTAGAGAAGGTATCGCTTTGTCCTAGAATTCTCCAACCGGCTTCCTGTAGTATTTTTCTGGCTTTGCCGGGATTATACTTATATTCATCTGAAACATTGGTATACATCCAACAATCGGATGGTATGGGTGTATCAACTATTACCCCATGACCCAGTAAAACATTATTCAGTATTTTTTCCCTGTCTATGGCATATGCCATGGCCTGCCTTACTTCCTTTTGCTGTAGTTCAATATTGTTAAAGTTTAATGCCAAAAATTCATAATTTTGCGTCATTAATTTATGATGGTTTATATCACCAGTTTCCTCATATTTTCTTGAATTTATATCATCTGTCTGTACCAGATCAGTCTGTTTAGTTTCAAAGGTTGCTATCATACTATCCCTGTCCGGTACCAACATTACTTCGATTTCATTTATATATGGCTTGCCCTTCCACCAATCTTTAAATCTTTCCAAATAAAGTACCCTGCGAACATGGTATTTCCGTATCCTGTACGGCCCTGTCCCTACGGGTATAGCAGCCTTTTGACCCAGTATATCATTAATACCGCCGTATTGTTTAGATGATAGAATGGGAAAGGTGAACAAACCCAGTGCGTCTTTATATATAGTATCGAAGGTTACCTCTAAGGTAGTATCATCTATTACCTTATAATTGGTAATGTGTTCCAAATCTTCTTTATATACAGACTGTATCCTATTATCTAATAATATATCAAGGGTAAATTTAACATCTTGTGCACTCAATGATTGTTCGTCGTGCCATTTGACATTTTCCCTTAGGTTAAATACGATGGTTTTCCCATCCTCCTGAATTGACCATGATCTGGCCAAAACCGGAACTATCTTTGATTCGTCATCGTATTTCACTAAGCCTTCGTACACCAAACTAAAAAAATTTTTTTCTTCATGATTTGTAACCAGCAACGGATTGCTGGAAAACAAGCCGGGTATGGCAAAGACCAACTTACCGCCATATACAGGCGAAGGGTCCTCTTGTTGTTCCTGTTTTGGAGTTTGAGCCATTCCTGTCTGGTTCATCGGCTCCAACCAGGCACAACCAAAAATGCCAAACAATATAAATACCAATGTCGCAATTACCAGTAGTGATTTTATATTCCTATA
>JBMNSO010000080.1:0-8659 GCA_050945235.1 Mahellales bacterium | reverse complement strand
ATGCCATCCTCCTTATAAGCGTTGTTTTAATAAAATATATGCTTTATGGGTTGTACATTAAAACTTCCATATAAAAAAAGGGCTATAACGGTCGATAAAACCGCTATAGCCCTTTTGACGTGTATGTTATGCCAAAGCCTTCTTAAATTCTGATATCAATAAAGGTACTATTTGATGGAGATCACCCACTATTCCAAAGGTTGCAACCTTAAAGATAGGGGCATCGGGGTTTTTATTTATGGCAACAATTATATCCGAAGAAGACATGCCGGCAAGGTGTTGTATGGCACCTGAAATACCACAGGCTATATATATTTTTGGTGATACCGTCTTTCCCGTCTGGCCCACTTGATGGCTGTATGGTATCCATCCGGCATCTACGGCTGCACGGGAGGAACCCACGGCACCGCCCAGTACTTCGGCTAATTCCTCTATGAGTTTGAAATGCTTGGGATCGCCCAAACCTCGGCCTCCGGATACAATGATATCGGCCTCGGTTAGGTTAACCCTGTCCTTTGTCTCGTTTACCACTTCTATAACCTTTGTTATCAGGTTATCCTTGACGGTAATTTTAGGTGATATAATTTTACCCTGTCTGTTTTGATCCGGGTTTATCGGTTTCATAACCTTGGGCCTTACGGTAGCCATTTGGGGTCTGCGGTCGGGGCAGATAATGGTGGCCATAAGGTTCCCGCCAAAGGCCGGTCGTGTCTGCATCAGTATCTTCTTTTCAGGGTCTATTTCCAAGTTGGTACAATCGGCAGTAAGACCGGTGTTAATCCGTGAGGATACCCTGGGTCCTAAGGAACGTCCATATGTTGTTGCCCCCATAAGTACAATGCTGGGCTTGTACTCATTAATCAAACTGGTGAAAGTATCGCTATACACTTCATCGTTAAAGGTTCCAAGACCCGGGTCATCCACCAGGTATACAATATCGGCGCCGTATTCTATTAATGTCTTAGCCTGCCCGGCAACGCCGTCCCCTAAAAGTACAGCGCACAGGGATTGGCCCAGGTCCTCAGAGAGCTTCTTTGCTGCACCCAAAAGTTCAAAGGTAACATCGGCAATTACTCCCTTTCTTTGTTCGGCAAATACCCAAATATCCTTATATTGACTAATATCTATTTCATTATTCAACCCCTTATCGGCTGTTATTTCTATAGCATTAAATTTACAAGAGTCCACACATGCACCGCATAGGCTGCAGTTATCAAGGATTTGGGCTTTTTTATCCTCCACCTTTATACAGCCGTAGGGGCAAGAGGAAACACACAACCTGCACCCGGTACATTTATCAGTAAGAATTTTAATATTGCTCATTTTTTACCTCCACCCATATATTAGCTGGTTTTCTTGATATGCAGCCTGCAGAGTTTTCCCACCAAAGATGCTGCCTGTTCTTCGGGACTGCCTTGGATCATCTCACCATTGATGGTCATATCCGGCACAAAGGTGCGTATAACCTTTGTAGGTGATCCGCTCAGTCCGGTAAGCCCCTTGTCGGCGTTTATATCATCGGCTGTCCAAACAGGTATTTGAGCTTTTTTTGCCCTTATTTTATTCTTAATAGAAGGCAGCCTTGGTTCATTTATTTCCTTTACCACCGTTAATAGGGCGGGCAATGATGTTTCTATTACCTCATAACCATCCTCGGTCATTCTTTGAACCCTGATGCTACCATTTTCAATTTTCTCTATTTTTTTTACATAGGTTATATGGGGTATGCCCAATTTTTCTGCCAGGCTGGGTCCGACTTGGGCGGTATCACCGTCTGTAGCCTGCTTACCGCATAAAATAATATCATATTGCCCTAGTTTTTTAATACCCATGGACAGGGTGTAGGCGGTGGCCAAGGTATCCGCCCCTGCAAAAGCCCTGTCGCTTAACAAAACAGCATCGTCAACGCCCAACTCCAAGGTCTGCCTTAGTAAATCCACCACACTGGGGATGCCCATGCTGATTGTTGTAACCTTACCGCCCGTTTTTTCCCTAATCCTAATACCTTCCTCTATTGCATACATATCAAAGGGATTAATTATCGATTCCACACCCTCGCGAATTATGGTGTTAGTTTCCTTATTCATCTTTACTTCATTGGTAGCAGGAACCTGCTTTATACATACTATAATGTTCAACTACGTCACTCCTGTCTAAAACCGTATTATTTACTTTCTTGATGCAGCCTTTATAAGCTCCAACGCGATAACATTTCTCTGGATTTGATTGGTTCCTTCATAGATTTGAGTAATCTTGGCGTCCCTCATCCTCTTTTCAACGGGATATTCTTTCATATATCCGTAACCCCCGAAGATTTGCACGGCATCGGTGGTAACCTTCATAGCTACATCAGAGGCAAAGACCTTACACATGGCAGATTCTTTGGAAAAGTCCTTGGCTCCTGAATCAATGGTCCTGCAAGTGGCATAAACCAATGCACGGGCTGCTTCGATCTGTATGGCCATGTCGGCCAGCATGTGCTGGATTGCTTGGAATGATGAAATTGATTGCCCGAACTGCTGTCTTTCTCTGCTGTACTTGACCGCTTCATCAAAGGCTCCCTGGGCTATGCCCACTGCCTGGGCCGCCACTCCCGGTCTGGTTCTATCAAGGGTTTTCATAGCCGCGATAAAGCCCATGCCTTCCCGGCCCAGCAGGTTTTCCTTCGGTATCTTGCAGTCCTCGAAAACCAGTTCCCTTGTTGCAGAGGCACGGATACCCATTTTATCTTCCTTTTTGCCAAAGGAAAAGCCCGGGGTATCCTTTTCCACAATAAAGGCAGAAAAACCCCTGGAACCCTTTGCTTTATTTGTTGCGGCGATTACTGTATATATATCCGCTTCGCCACCATTGGTAATCCATTGTTTGGTGCCGTTTAGTATGTAATAATCCCCATCCTTTGTGGCAGTGGTTTGTATACCTGCAGCGTCACTACCGGCATTAGCCTCTGTCAGGCCAAAGGCAGCCAGTTTCTTGCCGGAGGCTATGTCGGGAAGATACTTTTCCTTTTGTTGTTCATTACCAAAGAGTAGTACCGGGAATATACCCAAACCGGTACCTGCAAAGGCTAAAGCTATTCCGCCACAGGCTCTGCTGAGTTCTTCAACCACCAGTGACATTTCAAAGACACCGCCCCCCAATCCGCCGTATTCTTCGGGGATATATACCCCACATAAATCGGATTGTGCCAGTATATCAATTATATCTCTTGGGAAGATTCCTTTTTCGTCATACTCAATTGCCAGGGGGGCAATTTTTTCGTCAGCGATCCTTTTGGCCAGGTCCTTGATCATTTCTTGTTCTTCCGATAGAAAGTACTCCATATGGTTTCATCTCCTATTTAAAGATTTTATTTAATATAGGGAAAAACATCCATCCCAGCTTACTAAAAAGGCAACATTTAACACAAGATTATATTACCTGCTACTAATCATTACTAATAAGTATATTATAAAGAGTGGGGTAATGCAATATTTTTTCATTATTAATAAGCATAATTGTACCATATCAAACACAGGGTGGGGTGGATATGGTATACATGGTACCAATGCTCCCGAAAGCATAGGCACTGCCGCTAGTAACGGGTGTATAAGAATGCTTAATGAAGATGTAACTGAATTATACGATATAGTACCATTGGGTACAAAGGTCAAAATAGTGGGTGATGTATTTACCGGGCGCTTGTTGTATATAGGTGTGCCGGACGGTGATGACGTACAGGAAGTACAGGCCATTTTAAGGATGGCGGGATTCTATGAGGGCGATATTACCGGAACCTATGATGAGCTTACCCGGGATGCAGTACAAAGATTTCAACAGGATTACGGCATATCACCCGATGGAATAGTAGGACCCACGACCTATGAAAATTTGAGAAAGGTAAACGATACCCTGCTGGATTCAAGGGAGCCTTAAAAATAAGTCCGGTGATTGCCGGGTTTATTTTTTTGCATCATGATAAGACGTAGGGGTTTATATCTTAAACCTGTGTTATACTTTGGGTATATGGACAAAGTATTAATTTAAGTACAATAAGGGAATGGAGGGAGACTGTGGTAAAAATTGGTATAGCCCAGATGTTGGTCGTTAATGATAAGCAGGCAAATATAGATAATGGATGTTCCATGATTGAAGAAGCTGCCGGTGCCGGCTGCGAAATGGTGGTCTTACCTGAAATGTTTAACTGCCCGTATGACCCATCCTTGTTCCACGAATACGCCGAGGAATATCCGGATGGCCATACAATTAAAAGCTTGGCAGAGGCAGCGGCACGCAATGGTGTCTTTGTTGTAGGGGGTTCTATACCCGAACGGGACGGTAATACCGGTTTGGTATACAATACTTCCTTTGTATTTAATCCTGATGGCAGTATGATAGCAAGACATAGAAAGGTGCATCTGTTTGATGTAGATTTGGATACCGGCCTAAGCTTTAAAGAGTCAGATTTAATAGCTCCTGGGGATGAAATAACCCTGTTTGATACACCCTTTGGCAAGGTGGGCGTGTTAATTTGTTATGATATTCGATTTCCTGAGTTTCTCACGGCCATGGTGTTGGAGGGGGCTACCATGGTGGTCGTTCCTGCTGCCTTTAATACCACCACAGGTCCGGCCCATTGGGAAATACTGTTCAGGGCCCGGGCTGTGGATAACCAAGTATATATAGTAGGCGCGGCCCCGGCTTATAATCCTGATATAAAATATAATTGCTACGGCCATTCCATACTTGTTGACCCCTGGGGAAGGATAGAGAAACAGGCGGATAACAGCCAACAATTGCTGTTTTGTGATATGGACCCCTCTAAGGTAATGAGGATAAGAAAACAATTACCGCAACTTAAACACAGAAGAAGGGATATCTATGAGATTTTATTAAAACGAAATTTATCCTCTAAAATGTAGAATTTTTATCTATGGTATATTATAATAACGATATATCTGATGGTAAGGAGTATTCTTAGCCAAAGGGAAGGGTAAAAACCTGATTGTAAGGATGGTTCTGCACAAGAAGGAAGGTAAAAAATATGATGGCTTATGCAGGCTTTCCTTGATTTCGCTACAGGTATTGGGGAAAGCCTTTTATTGGACTGTTGTAATTTGGAGGTAAAGGATGGAAAAGAGAATCGGTGTAATTGCCATAGTAGTTGAGGACCGTGAAAAGGTCGGCGATAAACTGAACTTCTACTTAAGCCAGTTTGGTGAAATAATTATTGGAAGAATGGGTGTTCCCTATAAGGAAAGGAATATTTCAGTAATTTCCCTTATAGTGGACGGAACAACAGACGAAATAGGTGCCTTAACGGGTAAGTTGGGCAATTTGAAAGGAGTAAAGGTAAGGACTGCCTTTACTTCCAAATAAAAATCCAAATATGGAGGGGATTATATGAAAAGTTCAAGATATATTACAAGGACTGCACTCCTACTGGCCCTTGCAGTATTATTCCAGACAGTATTTAGGGTTATTCTGCCGGAGCCCACGGTTAACGTATTTATAGTAGGCACCCTGGTTAATGCAGTATTGTTGATTGCAACGGCTTCGGTGGGTATACTGGGTGGAGTAGCGGTAAGCGTGTTAACGCCGGTTATCGCATTGTTGCAGGGGCATGTTGCCTTGGTCTGGATGGTGCCTATAATTGCTGCGGGGAATTGCATCCTTGTAATAATATATGGTTTGTTAACAAAGAGGAATAGTTACCTGGCATTTATCACAGGGGCAGTAGTCAAATTTATCTTTCTTTACTTTGGTATCAAGGCTTCTTTTCAATTTATTATGGGAGCGCCGGTACCCTTCCCGGCCTCATTCCTGTACAGCTGGCCTCAATTGGTCACCGCTGTTCTAGGAGGCGTTGTAGCGATGGGCATTATACGGATATTGGGTAAATTCCTAATAGTTAATAAAAAAGAGGTTTAAACCTCTTTTTTATTAACTATTAAACTTATTTAAGGATATCAAACCCTTACCCTGGAGAAATTCGCTCTTTTTTAAATCTACAGTTGATTTCTTGAGTAGTTTCTTAACATCATCAGGGCTTAAGGATGGATATTTTTCCAGTATCAGGGCTATGCATCCGGATACTATCGGTGTGGAAACCGATGTTCCAGACATTGTTCTGTATGGCTTGGATATATTGTCCAGGTCAGGGCTGTTTTTACCACCGTTGTATTCCCTATTGGTGGCCGTAGATATAATGTTTACTCCAGGAGCTACCAAATCGGGTTTTTTTCCGCAGCAGCCCACTGGTCCCCTACTGGAGAAATCTGCTATTCCATCATCAGAAGGTTCTATGGTTCTCATATCATCGGAAGCACCTACAGTTATTATTTTTGGGCTAACGCCAGGGGATGCAATTGTACTTTTTTTGGGACCGGAGTTTCCCGCGGCGGCTACTACCACTAAATTGTTGTCCCATAGCGCGTTTACCCCTTTTATCAAAGGATCTAGAGTTGTTGTTTTATTTGGCTTGGAACCAAGGGATAATGACACAATTCGTATATTGTATTTATCCTTATTATCCAATACCCATTGCATACCTGCTAAAATATCGGAGGTATTGCCGCTGCCGTTGCTGTCTAATACCTTAATGCCTATTATTTTAGCCTCTGGAGCGATTCCATTATATTTACCCTTTGACATAGTGCCGTTTCCCGCAATTGTACCTGCTACATGGGTGCCATGACCATTATCGTCGTATGGATGCTCCCTGTTGTTTATAAAATCTTTGAAGTATAATATCCTGTTTTTAGGTTTAGTTAGGTCAGGGTGGGGGTATACACCTGTGTCCAATACAGCTACCACCACATTATTACCGGTATACTTATTATTTCCGAAACTATGGGCCCCCACTGTTTTTCTGGCTATATCCATAAAGGATGATATTTTGCTATCCTCACAAATATATTTAACTTCCTTGATATTTGCCATAGGCATCAAACAACTGCATCGGAGTTCTACCGCATAACCGTTTATTATGGGTAATCTATATTTTAGCTTACCCTTATGCTCGTTAATAAACTGTTCAATACTGTTTCCATTAAGGTTTTTAGATAATATGATAACTGGCACACTCTCATTGGACATGGTAGAAATCTTATTTTTTAATGCTGCATCGATTTTCCACTGATTACCATAGTTCATAAAAGAAGAAACCAATGCCACAAGCAAAAAAGCGTCTAGATTTAACATTGTTTCACCCCTATTCATTTTCTTTATTTATCTTATGAATAGGGGTGAAATAATGTTAAACAATGATAAAAATTTAATCCTTCAGTGCTGACATAATCCGGTCTATTTTGGCTAATTTTTCTTCGTCAAAGAGCTGTTTTAGCTGGGACATGATTTCATTTTGATGCTCGGGAGACAAGTGAGCTAAAAAACTATATTTACCACTTGTATCCCTTTTGATGTCCCTTAGTTGGCTAATCAATTCTTCTTCACTGTTTGTTGACAATGACTTTGCAATTTCATAGAGTTTGTTTATGTCTTCCTTGGTTAGAGAATCAAGAAAGTCCATATTTGCCATGGTTGAGTATCCTCCTCATAATGGTTATTGACTATGAAATTTAATATATGCCGTCTGAAATAAACTCTTTATATACTATGAAGTGGTTGCTGTTTTTAGTACATGATGAAACCTATATGTATGCAAAAAAATAAGAGAATAAAATTATTCTCTTATTTTAAAAATTCTTTCAAAGGAGTTGTATCCAGTTTATCATATTTAGATAAAAACGGTATAAGCTTGTTCGCTATCAGTCGTACACCGCCTTTGGAATCGGATTCTATATTTAGTGGTAAAAGCGGGTCATGGAGGGACATACGTAACAGGAACCATCCATCTCCGTTATTCTTATCGAAGGATACCCTAATACCCTCGTAGTTGTTGGGGGCTATCTGCCAATCAGGATTATCCTGGGCATAATCTGTTAAGTCGGATATTACCTGAGACCCGTATTCTTTGAAGTCATCGGTTAGAATGTTAAGCCTGAATTCCTTGCTTTCCGTTGGTTCTGCCAAACCAGCCAGGAGACTGTCAATAGTCTTGTTATCCTGTAGTTTTAACTTAGCCATTTTGATTAGGATTTTAGATATCAAATATGCACCATCATCTAAAAAATAGTTTTCCTTGAGGGCGCCGTGTCCTGAAGTTTCTATGGCAAGGTTGCATACCTTACCTTGATTATTCAGCTTTATAGCTTCATTGATTACGTTTTTATATCCCCGTTTAAAACGGTGGTGATAACCACCAAGTTTGTCCTCTATGAATAATTTCAGTCCGCTGGAAGTAATGGAGTCGGTGACTATTATTGAGCCAGGGGCTTCCTCCAATACAATGGCCGACATTAGAGCAATCAGGCGGTTCTTGTTTATTTCTCTACCGTTTTTATCAACCGCACCGGCACGATCCACGTCTGCATCGAATATAATCCCAAGATCGGCATGGTTCTTTAAGACAGCGTCCTTTATACAATCCATAGCCTTTTTGTCTTCCGGGTTAGGAATATGGTTGGGAAAACTGCCGTCGGGTTCCAGAAACTGACTACCGGTAACATCGGCGCCCAAAGGCACCAACACCTTATCTACGAAAAAACCTCCCGCTCCATTGCCGGCATCAACAATTATTTTAAAATCCTTCAACGGTTTTTGTTTATCCTGGGGATGA
>JBMNSO010000079.1:0-8671 GCA_050945235.1 Mahellales bacterium | reverse complement strand
CAGGCTCTTTGGCTAGGGTAATGCCTATAACCATTCTCTATTCCTCGCCGTACATTATTTTCATGGGTTGTTTATCCTTCAACATAAACTTACTCTAATTAAGCCTGCAGACTGCTGCATCAACCTATGCAGCAGTCTGCAGCTTCAGTTTTATTCAGGATAATATTCGTTTATATTGCTCCTGTCGATGAATACGTGTTCCATCGTCTGCATCTTGTCCGGGTTCTTGCCCGCCAGTATGTCAAGGGCCAAGGGAATAATGTAATCACCGTATTTCTCTGGGAAATATCCAGTTGAGCCTATCCAGCAGTTCGCTTCTGGCTTCCTTAGGTTCTCGATACACGGGTTGTCGCAGCCATGGCTGACGATTAAGCAATGGTCCTGCCGGGCCGAACTCTCAACAGCTGAGAAACAGCCCTGGGCCGTCTGGTCGTTTACTGTGCCGATGCCTATGTGTTTTAAATCAGGATGGGCGGTTAAAAAGTCAGTCAGCTTCTGCATACCCACCAGGGTGGTATCCGAACCGCCGCCGCCCAGGTCGATGTATTCCACATTCTCCTCTGCCAGCTGCACTTCGCCGCTCTCAATCAATCCGTCGTATATACCCGATAATCGTTTCTTTACCTCTTCTCCGTTTTCTGAGTTGAAGAACAGTACCAGATATTCTATCTTACCGCCCCACTGCTCTTTTACCTGCTCTGCCAGGGCACGGCCGGCCACCTTTCCGGATTCCAGGTTGTTGGCGCCGAAGAACCACGACTGTTCTCCGTCCTTTGATACATATTCTACGTCTATGCCGATTACCGGTACACCCTTATCCGAACATACGTCCACTATGTTGCCGCCCACTTCGCCGTTTACGTTAAAGTCGATTATCAATTGGGCACCCTGCAGTAATAGGGTATTTATATTGCTCATTATTTGTTCGGGGTCAAAGTTGGATTCCGCATACAACAGTTCCACGCCTTCCCGTTCTGCGGCCTCTGCTATGTTGTCTCCTACCTTCTTCAAAAAGTCAACCGTTGATGAACCCTGGTTAAAGCCTATGATAATCTTATCATCCGCCGGGGCTTCTGCCTCACCCGGGGTTTCCGACCCTGATGGTGTTTCCGGCTCCGATGGGGAGGTCGGCTCTTCAGGGGCTGCTCCCTGCTGATTACAGCCTGTCAGTGAAATCACCAGTACCATAGCCAGTATCAATGTTAGTATGGCTATCGCTTTTTTACTCTTTAACATTTGAACTCCTCCTTCTATTTATTATTTAAGGCTTTTAGCCTTAAGAAATTGTTCTTAAAAGATACCATACTTCTTTATCGATTCCCACATCTGAATAATGTTTTCCGCTAAGATACAATTATATTATTATTGGATAGGATACTTACCGTATTTCTTTACGGCCCGGAAAAACGCTTTTATATTTTCAATGCTGGTATCCGGTTGAATATTATGGGCCGGTGCTATTATAAACCCGCCTCCCTTTGCGGCTGCCTGTATCCTTCTTCTTACCTCCGCCTCCACATCTTCCGTAGTCCCATGGGGTAGGACGTCTTGGACATCAACTCCCCCGAAGAAAACTAACTTATCTCCGTACTTCTTCTTAAATAAGGCAAGGTCCATCCCCTTGGCAAGGGGCTGAATTGGATTTAATACATCCAGACCTATTTCTATCAAATCCTCAATTATAGGCACTATGGAACCACATGAATGGTAAGCAATCTTTATATTGGGATTCTCTTTTTTCATCTCATCAAACATTTTCTTCATCCTAGGCTTTAATACCTGTCTCCACATAGCTGGAGACATCATCATACCCTTTTGGGTACCCACATCATCACCGGTCCATATCATATCTGCACCTAAGTTGATCATTCTTTTTGCGCAGGTTAGGTTAAAGTCCATTAACCTGTCTAAAAGTTCAAAAACATAGTCCTTACCCATGGCCATATCCATAATAAACTTTTCCATGCCTACCAAATTCCACGCTAGCTCATACATTGTAGCTTCAAGGTCTCCTATTATGGCATAATCCTTGGAATACTTTTTTACCATCTTTTCAGCCAATTCCCATCTTGAAGGTGCTAGGGGATCGGGTATTCTGTATTGATCAAGCTGCTCTATGGTCTCTACATGGGCCAAGGGTCTGATTATTGCTTCTGTATAAAAACCCACCTGTTTATAAATGATACCCCACTCGTCCTTAATAGTACCATTCTCCAGGGTCTTTGTAGGAATTTCTCTGCATGCCGCTATCCCCACCCCGTCATTTCCCAGCTCTAATAATATTTCCGTATGGGAATTGCGGGTAGATAAAAATGAATCCTCCGGCTCGTAGGGTAAATTCATCTCCTTACCAAGCTTTTCGGCCAACTGGGGAGTTAAATTGGCGAATACAGGAACATAATCCGGTTCTTGGAAATTCAAAGCTTTCAGAAATCTTTCCCGGCTGGTCATTATATACTCTCCTTTTTTAGTTTTGTGTTATCGTTATCATCGAATAATTCAAAGACTATTTATAAATGGCCCTGTTCAAAACCTGTGTAATCTTATTATGCTTTAGATATATACTTTTTTGTAGAACCTCTAACGATTAGTTTGGGGTCTAATGTGATATTTTGAATATTGTTATTGTCCTTTATTAGGTCTAAAAGTAGTTTTGATGCATTAACACCTATTTCGTATCTAGGCTGAGCAATAGTCGTCAATTTAGGATAAATCATATCAGAAAAACATATTCCGTCGTATCCTACTACGGAAAAATCATCGGGGACATCAAATCCTGCTTCACGAATTGCATTAATAGCACCTATGGCCATTAAATCGTTGGCTGCGTATATTGCAGTAGGTCTATCGTTAAGCTTTAACAGTTCCTTCATTGCCATATATCCCCCATACACACCATTTTCCGCAGTACCATCCCCTTCTTGTATGTATTCGGGGACCATTGCTATATTATATTTTGCCAGAGTATCAATATACCCTGTCATTCTATCCTTCCAAATTCTAAACTGAAACGTTTCGGTATATAGCTTATTTTTCTTTTCTTGGTTGTATTTCAAGCTACCGTGGATATGTGCAATTTTTGTATGACCTAGCTGTATCAGATATTCAGTGGCCAAGTACCCTCCCAATACATTGTTGGTATAAATATTGGAGGTATTGTAACCCTGGATCTCATTATCTATAAGCACACATGGAATGTTCAACTGTTTTAGTTCAAAAATCTGCTTTATACCTATCTCTAAATGGGAAAAGATTATACCGTCCACACATTTTTCTATTAGTACATCTATATATTCCTTTTCCCTCTGTTTACCATCTGCATTACATAGTATAACATTATATCCTTTTTCATGGGCATAATCCTCTACGCCATGAACCACATCAGCGTAGAAAATATTTGAAATGCTGGCAATAAGCAACCCTATTGTCCGGGTTTGTTTTGTAACTAGACTTCTTGCAACGGTATTGGGTTTATATTTAAGCTCCCTTATTGCCTTCATAACCCGTTTCCGTGTTTCATCGCTCACCCGTGCATTTTTGTTTACCACCCGGGAAACAGTCATTGCAGAAACACCGGCCTGTTTAGCTATATCCTTTAATGTAACCAAATTTGTATTCCACCTATTCTATAAATAATGTTATTGGTTAAGATCATATATGTTTCTACAATGAAAATGTTAACGTTATCATGAATTAATATTATATATTCTACAAAAGAAATAAAAATCCTTCTACATTAATGTTATTTTTTTAAACGTCATCAGAAAATAAAATACAAACAAGCCTATAACTCAATTAATATTAACAGCTTTAAAATCCTTTGTATAGTAATTGAGTAGGGATAAGAAATGTCCAGGGTGTGGTTATAACAGCCAGAAAAACTGCGAGTTTTGCCCTTAGCACCCTTTCTCTTATAACACCCTTTAAGGAAATATTATAATTGAAAATATATATGAAAAAGGAGGCAAGTATCATACATGAAATGATTATTATTAGGGCCCATACATTAGAAAATGGATTCATGGCCAGTGCTTGATATACCTCATCAGGCATTGGCGTTAACTGTATTATCAATATAAGTACCAGCGGTATTGTTGCTATAATATCGGCTAAAAAGCCAAACAACCATACCTTTAGAATGGTTGCTTTATAGATTTCCTTTTTGGTCAAACCCGTTGCTGCACTTACCTTAAATATGGCAAGACCAACGAATATTACCCCACTGTCGATTAAAAAATTCCCTACTAGGGCTAAGGCTATTACGGGAGGTATAAGCCAAATAAACCAGATTGGAAATATCACATTATAAAGCTTTATTTTTCTACCCATTTTCAACCCCCCGTATTATTGACCTGTGTTAATCCTACTATACCACGCAGGGAAGATTTAGTAAAGCATCTCATCCCAAGGGTGTCACCTAAAAACCGAAGCGGATCTACTATAGGATTTTTGTGCAAACAGTATTTTATATGTTTGTACCAATACTAGAGGCATAAGGGACAAGCCGTATACAAACCACGTCTGCGTCCCGCTAAGGGGTGCAACCTCAAACATTTCCATCAGCGGTCTTATATTCAAAACTGCAGTTAGCAGTAAACAGCCGATTATTGCAGCAAACCATACAAATTTGTTGGAAAATACCCCTACGCTGAATATGGATTCTTTAGATCTCGAATTAAAGCCATGGAACAATCTGGATAGGCACAGGGTAGCAAAGGCCATTGTTTTGGCAACACCGGCTCCACCCGATGCCAGTCCCAAATGGAAGGCCGCCATGGTAGCAAAGGCTATTATAAGCCCCTCTATCATTATACCATTGACGAAGCCCTTATTCAGTATGGATGTATTTATATCCCGAGGCCTTTCCCTCATTACATTTGGATTATGGGGTTCAAGACCTATTGCTATAGCCGGCAGGCTATCGGTTAAAAGATTAATGAACAATAGATGAACCGGTGCAAAGGGAGCCGGCAGCGCCGCAATGGATGCATACAGTACCGACATTATCCCAGCGGTATTCCCCGACAGTAAAAACCTTATGGAGTTTTTGATATTGGTAAATATACTTCTGCCATAGGCAACTGCTTTGACGATGGTGGAGAAATTATCGTCGGTCAGTACCATGGCAGCGGCGTCCTTTGCAACATCTGTTCCGGTAATACCCATGGCAACACCTATATCTGCCTGCTTCAAAGCCGGGGCATCATTCACCCCGTCACCGGTCATGGCAACTACGTTACCCTTTTGTTGCCATGCCCTTACAATTCGTATCTTATGTTCAGGGGACACTCTGGCATATACGGAAATATCCTCTACCCTTTCCTTTAGCTGTTCATCATCTATGTTCTCCAGTTCAAAACCTTCCATGGCTTGGGATTCATCCTCCAATATGCCCAATTCCTTTGCGATGGCACAGGCAGTTATCTTATGGTCGCCCGTAATCATCACCGGTTTAATACCGGCACTCTTACAGCTAGCCACTGCTTGTCCGGACTCCAGGCGTGGAGGGTCCATCATAGCCACAAGTCCTAAGAATGTGAGCTTATCCTCATCCTGAGCATTAATACCTAGATCGTTCTTTATCTCCTTGTATGCAAAGGCCAGCACCCTAAGCCCGTCCATTGAAAAGGCCTTATTTACCCTTTCGATTTCATCCCTATGGGCTCGGGTGAGTGTTTCCAGGCCATGGGAGGTTTCTATCTTTATAGCCCTAGGCAAAAGCACATCCGGTGCTCCCTTGGTGATCATTATGGATTTTCCTCCAAACCTGTTAAGGGTGCTCATCAGTTTCCTGTCGGAATCGAAGGGCACTTCATCCAATCTGGTATGGTTTTCCCTTATAGTAAGCTCATCCAAGCCCCATGCTTTGCCCAAGTTAACCAATGCCACCTCGGTGGGATCGCCTATCCCTTTTTGGTCAGCGCTAACGGCATCATTGCAAAGCAAGGCCATTTTCATAAGCTTTTCCCCCAACGCGTCAACTTGGTTAATGGGATTGTAATCTATTATCTTATCGTCTATAAATACCTTCTTAACAGTCATTTTATTTTGCGTTAAGGTACCTGTTTTATCTGAACAAATGACGGAGATGCTGCCTAAGCTCTCCACACTATGGAGTTTTCTGACAATAGCATTTTGGTCAGCCATTTTCTGTGTACCCAGGGCAAGGACAATGGTGACTATAGAACTTAAGGCTTCGGGAATGGCAGCTACCGCAAGGGAAACCCCAAACATAAAGGACTCTATAATATCCCTGCCTCTAAACATATCTATGATAAAAACAAAGGCACATATAATCATTATCATTAAGGCGAGCTTTTTGCCAAAACCGTCCAGGCTTACTTGCAAGGGCGTTTTTTTATCCTTTGCAGTTTCCAATAAATTGGCAATCTTACCAATTTCGGTATTCATGCCTGTGGCGGTTACTAAAACAACCGCCCTGCCATAGGTGACGTAGCTTCCGGAAAAGACCATATTCGTCCTGTCTCCAATGGCTGGCTGGTCCTCATAAATTGGGTCCGATGTCTTTAACACACTCTCCGATTCACCCGTTAAAGAACTTTCGTTTACTTGGAGGCTGTGGGTTTCCAGTATTCTCCCGTCCGCACTTATATAATCCCCGGCATCCAGGTATACAATGTCTCCCACCACTAATTCCCTGGATGGTATCTCAATCTTTTGTCCATTCCTTAATACCTTGGCCGTGGGCGAAGACAGGGCCTTAAGACTGTCCAGTGATTGCTGGGCCTTAATATGTTGTATGGTACCCAGCACACCATTGATTGCCACAACCACCAATATAACAAGGGTGCTTTCGAGTTCCCCCAGAAATATGGAAATAACGGCCACCACCAATAATATTATCACCAAAAAGTCCTTAAACTGTCCTAGTAATACCTGGGCAAAACCCTGCCTGTCCGACTGTTTTAATTCATTATAACCAAATTTTTCCCGACCGATTGTTACATCTTGGTCATTTAAACCGCTATCTGAAACTCCCAATATTTTCATTACTTCTTCCGATGTCTTGCTATAATATTTATCCATTGTATAGATTCCTTTCATAAAAACTGCAGAAGCATTATTAAAGAAAATATGTATATTTTACATCTTCGATAAACGCCTCCTTGTCCATTTTTTACATAGCCACAACAAAAAACTCTACGGCCAGAACATTCTCTAGCCATAGAGTCTCACTATACTTTATTTAAGTAATCAAAGCCGGGATATTCTCCGTCGTGACGACTTTGAAACCTGATTATACAGGTAAGTTACTCCCCCTATGGAAATAGTACATATATTATTATTACTAAGATATAGTATCACCGGTAAATAAATATGTCAACTATTGCTTTGGAACAATTATGCTTTATTGTGATGGCTTACTACACCATCGATGAAAGGAAATCGGGCTGCTTTCTGATTGTATATCGTTATAAAAACCTCTTCATTGATACGGTTTGTATCCACTTAACTACTAAAAGACTCAACATCTTCTATTGTAGGGAGGGATGGTTGGGCACCTTTTTTAGTAACAGTAAGGGCTCCCACTATATTAGCAAAATCTATAGCTTTATCCACTGACTTCCCCTGCGATAGGGCAACCGCCAAGGCGCCATTAAATGAATCTCCCGCAGCAGTCGTATCTACTACTTTCACCTTATGCGCAGGTTTGTATATTATCTCATCAGCATTATTGTACACTACACCTTGGGACCCCATTGTAACAATAACCTGCCCCACCCCCATTTCTTTTATGACTGATATCGCCTTTTTTGCATCATTGATATTGTTTACTTTAATACCTGTAATAACTTCACATTCACTTTGATTGGGTGTTATAATATCTACTCCGGCTAGCAACTCACCCGCCAGTTGTTTGGCAGGGGCAGGGTTTAAAAGCACCTTTACATTATGTTTTTTAGAAATCTTTACTGCATATTCCACAGTTTCCATAGGTATTTCGAGTTGCAGAACTAACATCGAACTGTTTTTTATTAGTTCTTCATTAGAATCAATTATATCAGGGGTAACCCTAGAATTGGCACCGGGATAAACAAGTATCATATTATCCCCATTATATATACCTATCATGGCCAACCCGGACGGAGTATCATCTAAAATCTTAACATTATCAATGTCCACATTATTGGCTGATAGATTATTCAGCAGACTCCTACCATGGGCATCATTCCCAACGCAGCCTATCATGCTTACCTTGCCTCCTAGCCTTACAGCCGCAACTGCCTGGTTAGCCCCCTTTCCTCCGGGGCATACCATAAGCCCATCTCCAATTACGGTCTCTCCCACAACTGGGACTTTCGGTATTGTCAATGACATATCCATATTCAAGCTGCCCACTACGGTAATTTTACACATTTTATTTACCTCCCTTTTACTATTATTTATTAACTCCTATTATACCTTTTGGCCGGTTCTACTGATTTTCCTATAAGAGTAATGGCAACCGACTGTATCCTTCTCGCATTAATTCCTACTGAACTTGCCGTGTCATAATCTTCCCTTACAGACCACAGCCGAATCCCAAACCTTGTATATTTAATAACATAATAACTAATTACAGTCAACAGCAAAGTCAAGTCCAAATTAGTGTGTAAATTCCCTCGGTTGTCCAGCCAGTATAATAAAGAACATTAATACTATCAACCGG
>JBMNSO010000078.1:0-8676 GCA_050945235.1 Mahellales bacterium | reverse complement strand
ATAAAAAAAAGATATAAGCTAATTGATGATAATGGATTTCCTACAAAAATAATATGCTGTGAAATCTATTTTCCGTCGCTTTATAAATAAAAAACATTCCCCTGGAGACAATAATACAGTGATGATCATGGCTGAAAAAAAAGAGAGTATAGACAAGCTAAAGAGCCACATACAGTCACTGGCCGATACCATGGATAAGATGAGGCTGGCTGAGTATGTGGAGTACTTGAATAATACCAAAAGACTGCTCATTGTAAACTTTATTGGAGGGCTGTTCCGGGGTTTTGGCATGGCCATTGGGTTTTCCATATTGGGCGCAGTGTTTATTTATGTACTCCGCCGTCTGGTGATGATGAACCTGCCGATAATCGGTGACTTCATTGCCGAGATAGTTAAGCTGGTACAAAGACATTTATAAGAATATGGAGTGAATATTATATGGACGGAAACATGGTACAACATTATAAAAAGAAACTGCTGAAGGAAAGGAAAAGAATTGAAAATACCCTAAATTTGATGACCCAAAGTAATTTCAATTCATCCTTGAGGGAAAGTGTGGAGGAGCTGTCTTCCTACGACAACCATCCCGCCGATCTGGGTTCGGAAACCTTTGAGATGGAAAAGTCCTATGCATTAAGGAGCAGCCAAAAATTTATCCTACGCCAGATTGAAGATGCTCTAATGAAGATAGAAAAAAATATCTACGGCATATGCGACATATGCAAAAAACCCATTGACCCAAAAAGGCTGGAGGCGCTGCCCTATGCCGGCCTGTGTATCCAATGCGAGCGCACAAAGAAGTTGCACAATGAGGGCCTGGGTCATGACAGGCCGGTGGAAGAAGAAACGTTGATATATCCCTTCGGCAGGAGTTTTATGGACGAAGAGGACCAAACCATGTTCGACGGCGAAGATGCATGGCAGTCGGTAGCAAGATACGGAACGGCAGAGTCGCCCCAGGATATTAGCAATAACCGGGTAAAGGGCTATGGCGACATGTACAGTGACGGCACCGACGGCGACGGTTACCCCGGTAGTGTGGAAGACGTGGAAAAGGTTACCCAGGAGCAGTACGAGGAACAGATACCCGAGGGTCATGTGGAAACTATCAGAGAGGGCAAGGATATACATAACTGGATAAGAACAGAGGATATTGATAAAGACGAATCGGAAGAATAGTTCCCAGGTTATAGTTAAATATATAAAACGGTACCCTACATCCTGAAATGTGGTATAATAGAAAAGTCAAACAAGATGCCACTTCCTGGGCGGTTACGGAACACCCAGATGGCATAACAACTTAAGGAGGTAGTGTACCCTTGGCAGCTTTTTTGTTGATAGTCATTATAGTTATTGTAGACCAGGCCACCAAGTACTGGGCATATACGATATTAAAGCCGGTGGGCAGCATACCGGTAATAGACGGCATACTTCATTTTGCATATGTGGAGAATTATGGAGCAGCCTTTGGTATACTGCAAAACGGGAAATGGTTCTTTATAATAATAAAGGTGATAATCTCGGCTGCTATAATATATTACCTCATTACCCGGCCTGCAAAGCAGCCGCTTTTGAGGTCAAGCCTGTTGCTAATACTTGCCGGTGCCATAGGGAACCTCATCGACCGGTTAAGATTCGACTATGTGGTTGATTTTATATACATAAAGGCGATAAATTTTGCGGTTTTTAATATTGCTGATTCCAGTATAGTTATAGGTACAATACTGCTGGCATATTTTATATTGTTCAAATTGGACAAAAAATAAGGTGGTTTCATGGACCATAAGAGAATAGTCGTCGATGAAAAGCGGGAGGGCCAGAGGATGGATGTTGTGGTAGCTACTATGGTGGAAGGCATCAGCCGCTCCCAGGTACAAAGGCTGATAAAAGATGAGAAGGTACTGGTAAACGGTAGGCAGGTAAAGGCTAATGCAAGAGCCAAAGAAGGGGATGTAATAGAAGTATTTATACCCGATCCCGAGCCCATAGAGGCACAGCCGGAGGATATAGACATCGACATAGTATACGAGGATGATGACATTGTAGTGGTCAATAAACCCAAGAATATGGTGGTGCACCCGGCAGCCGGCAACAGAACGGGGACATTGGTCAATGCCCTCCTGGCCAGGTGCAAGAATTTATCCAGCATAAACGGCAAGATACGTCCCGGGATAGTACATAGAATAGACAAGGATACCTCCGGCCTGTTGGTAGCCGCCAAAAACGATAACGCCCATATAAGCCTGTCACAGCAGATTAAGGAAAAGACGGCAGGTAGGGAGTACATGGCCCTGGTCCATGGTGAAATCGAGGGCACAAGGGGCAGGATAGACGCCCCCATCGGCAGGCACCCCGTTCACCGGAAAAGGATGGCGGTGACGGATAAGGGCAGGACCAGGCACGCCGTTACCCATTACGAAGTGCTGGAAAGATATGAAGGATATACCCTGGTAAAGGCACGGCTGGAAACCGGACGGACCCATCAAATAAGGGTACATATGGCCTATATAGGCCATCCCGTGGTGGGCGACAGGGTATACGGCAGGAAGAAGGAGTCCTTTAATACCGACGGACAGATGCTCCATGCTTACAGGCTAACCCTCAGCCATCCCCGTACCCAAAGAATAATGAGTTTCGAAGCGCCCCTGCCTAGCTACTTTAAAGATATTATAAAAAAATTAAGGCAAAAAAGTTAGAAAAATGTAGACAAGGTATATGGGCTGTGGTATACTTGTCCTAGTTAAAAACAACCTTTAAATTAGTCCGGAGAGGCTGGTAAGGTGTAAATATTCATGACGAGTTTTTTGTCCATACAGAGGGATTCTGTCCATACGGAGGAATATTGCGTCTTACCATAGGTAAGGCGCTTTTATAATGCCAAAAAAAGGGGTGAGGAAATTTGCATACCAAGGCGGAAATAATGGATGAAAAGGCCATGGAAAGAGCCATAACCAGGATAGCCCATGAAATCCTGGAAAAGAACAAGGGAACAGAAAACCTAGTCCTAATCGGCATACAAAGAAGGGGCGTGCCCCTTGCTAAGAGGTTGGCAAGAAAGATCCTCCAGGTAGAAGGTAGTAAGGTGCCTGTTGGCATCCTGGATATTACCCTGTACCGGGACGACCTTAGTACCTTGGCCGAGCATCCTATTATAAACGGCACAGATATACCCTTTAGTGTGACCGGCCGGAAAATAGTGATGGTGGATGATGTTGTATATACCGGCAGAACGGCAAGGGCGGCTATGGACGCTATAATGGACTTGGGACGGCCCCGGTTCCTTCAGTTTGCGGTGCTTATAGACAGGGGTCACCGGGAACTACCCATAAGAGCTGATTTTGTAGGCAAAAACGTACCTACTTCCAAAAGCGAGATAGTCCATGTGAACGTAGAGGAAATAGATGGGTGCAATAGAGTGGTAATTGAAAAGAGTATATAAAAAAACATCAAAGGAGGAAGATTTTATGTCACAAAGGGCTAGGTTTGTAGTATTGGCCATTCAACATGTGCTGGCCATGTTCGGTGCAACGGTGCTGGTACCATTGCTTACCGGTCTGCACCCGGCGGTGGCGCTATTCACAGCCGGTGTGGGCACTTTGATTTTCCACTTTATAACAAAGAGGAAGGTGCCGGTTTTCTTAGGTTCCAGTTTCGCATTCATAGCAGTTATAAATGTTGTAAACCAGAAATTCGGCGGCTTGGAATATGCCACCGGAGCTATTATAGTGGCAGGTGGGCTGTACCTGATTCTGGCCCTGCTGGTAATGTTGTTCGGAGTAGAAAGGATAAGGAGTTTTTTCCCACCCATTGTTACTGGACCAATGATAATGGTTATAGGTTTAACCCTCAGCCCGACCATCATTCAGAGTAATATACTGTCCCCCGACCTTCCCGGAACGGTGGGCCAGCGTTGGATAATTGCTTTGGTGGTACTGGCTGTAATGATTATTGTATCGGTATTTGCCAAGGGATTTTTTAAGCTGGTTCCGATTTTGTTCGGAATAGGTGCGGGTTATATCCTTTCCCTGGCCTTGGGCATGGTGGATGTGACACCGATACAGCAGGCTCAATGGTTTGGTCTGCCTCCCTTTATTCTGCCCAAATTCCATTGGGGAGCCATATCCCTGATTGCACCCATAGCCATAGTCACCTTTATGGAGCATATCGGTGATATAACCACCAACGGTGCAGTTATCGGCAAGGACCTCATAAAGGATCCCGGTCTGCACAGGACCCTTATTGGTGATGGCTTAGCTACCATCTTCGCTGGTGCATTGGGCGGGCCGGCTAATACCACCTACAGTGAAAATACAGGTGTATTGGCGGTTACCAAGGTATACAATCCCGGCATATTACAACTGGCAGCAGTATTCGCCATAATACTTGCCTTGGTGGGCAAATTCGGGGCAGTGCTTCAGACCATACCGGCGGCGGTAATGGGCGGTGTTAGTATACTGCTCTTTGGTATGATAGCCAGTATAGGCCTTAGGACCATATCGGACGCACGACTGGATTTTACCAATAGCAGAAACCTCATTATAGTATCCCTGATTCTGGTGATGGGCTTAAGCGGAGTTATATTACCCCTGTGGGGTGAAGCACAGCTGTCGGGTTTGAGCCTGGCTGCAGTGATAGGTATAATACTTAACAAGATATTGCCAGAAAATATTTAATATACCAAAAGAGTAGTAGGTTAAATCCTTACTACTCTTTTTTAGAAAAAATTTGGGCAGGTGATGGATCATGATCTTGAAAAGAAAGGATATATTAGGATTAAAGGATATTGATAAGACAGAGATAGAAGCCATATTAAGTACTGCGGATCTCATGAAATACATTTTGAAGCAGGGCAATAAAAAGACGCCCCATCTTCAGGGCAAGTCGGTTGTAACCCTGTTTTATGAAAATAGTACCAGGACCAGGCTTTCCTTTGAATTGGCCGGAAAATATATGGGTGCCAGTGCGGCCAATATTTCTGCCTCTGCTAGTAGCGTGGCCAAGGGAGAATCCCTATTAGATACCGGAAGGACAATAGATGCTATGGGTACCGATATCGTCATTATACGGCATCCCATATCCGGGGCACCCCACCTATTGGCAAGGCACATAAAGGCCTCCGTTATAAATGCCGGTGACGGCATGAACGAGCACCCTACCCAGGCTTTATTGGACTTGTTTACCATTAAAGAAAAGAAGGGCGGTTTTGCCGGGCTTAAAGTGGCTATAATAGGCGATATTTACCATAGCAGGGTTGCCAGGAGCAATATATGGGGCATGCTGAAACTGGGTTGTGAGGTCAATATCTGCGGTCCCAATACCCTGATGCCGCCCAACCTTGATAAAACCGGGGTAAATATATACAACAACGTGGAAGAGGCAATAAGGGGTGCGGATGTGGTGATGGGCCTTAGGATACAGAGGGAACGCCAAAAAAGCGGCCTGTTGCCGTCCATTGACGAATATGCAAGGTACTTTGGCATTAATGATAAGAATATCAAACTGGCAAAAAAGGATGTATTAATATTGCATCCCGGACCGGTAAACCGTGGTGTGGAAATGACCTCGTCCATAGTGGATGAAGACCGGTCTGCCATTAACGAGCAGGTTACCAATGGAGTAGCCGTCAGGATGGCCTTGTTATTTATGCTGACCAGAAGGAGTGTACCAGATGAGAATATTGTTTAAAGGCGGGTATGTTGCCAATGCCCGTAAGGATCTTTCAGGAAAGATGGATGTATTGGTAGTAGATGATAAAATAGCCGATGTGGCCAAGGAAATAGATGTCGGTGATTGTAAAGTAATAAACATAGAAGGCAAGACCCTCATCCCGGGACTCATAGATGTACACTGCCATCTCAGGGAACCGGGGTATGAGTATAAGGAGAATATTGCCACGGGCACCAGAAGCGCTGCTATGGGCGGCTTCACTACGGTTGCCTGTATGGCCAATACCCGGCCGGTAGCGGATAACAAAGCGGTGATTGAGTATATAAAAAAGAAGGCCCAGTCCGAGGGAGTGGTAAAGGTAATGCCCATAGGCAGTATCACCAAGAACCTTGAGGGCAAAGAACTGTCCCTGATGGGCGAAATGAAGGAAGCCGGCATAATAGGCGTTTCCGATGACGGTAAAACGGTTATGGACGGCCATTTGATGTTCAGGGCAATGGAATATGCCTCTAACTTCGGCTTGCCGGTTATCTGTCACTGCGAGGACGCTTCCATGGCCAGGGACGGGGTGGTTAACATGGGGTATGTATCCACCGTTACCGGGCTGAGGGGTATAAGCCGGGTGGCGGAGGAGGCTGTGGTGGCCAGAGACCTTATGCTGGCCGGTGAGACCGGTGCCCATGTACATATAGCCCATGTGAGCACCGCCGGGTCGGTGGAACTGATAAGGGCGGCCAAGGACAAGGGCATAAAAGTCACGTGCGAAACGGCGCCCCACTATTTCAGCCTAACGGAAAGAGAAGTGGAGGATTTCAACACCTTTGCCAAGGTTAATCCGCCCCTTAGGACAGAGGAGGATGTGCAGGCAATAAAAAAAGCCTTGAAGGATGGCATAATTGATATAATTGCCACCGACCATGCCCCCCACCATATGGACGAAAAGCTGGTGGAATTTGACCTAGCGGCCTTTGGCATCTCCGGGCTGGAAACCGCACTGGCCCTGGGTGTAACCGAGTTGGTTGAATCCGGGGTAATGGACATACACGGTTTGGTGGACAAAATGTCCTATAGCCCGGCCAGGATATTTAAACTCCAAGGAGGGGTAATAAAAAAGGATGCCCCTGCCGATATTACTGTAATAGACCTTAAAGAAGATTATGAGATAGACGCCGATACGTTCGTATCCCTTGGCAAAAACACACCATTTCACGGCAAAAAGGTAAGGGGTAAGGTAGAGTATACCATGGTATCGGGACGGTTGGTGGTATCCCAAGGCGTTTTAGGAGGCAGTATATGATTATTGACAGGTTAATGGAAAGAATAGATAAGCTGCAAAATCCCACGGTAATCGGCCTGGATACCAGGCTGGACTATATACCCGACTATATACTGGAAAAGTGGGGGCTTACATCCGATGCCGGTAACATGGAAGATGCCGCCAATGCGGTTTTGGAATTTAACAAAGGAATAATAGACAGGATTTTCGACATTGTACCGGCAGTGAAGATACAGATAGCGTGTTACGAAATGTTGGGTCTGCCCGGACTGTGGGCCTTTAACCGCACGGTGGATTATTGTAAGGACAAGGGTCTGATGGTGATAGGCGACGCTAAGCGAAACGATATCGGATCCACCGCCCAGGAATATGCAAGGGCCTTCCTGGGTGAAACGCAGTTCCGGGGCCGGGTGCTGGGCCGGGCCTTTCCGGTGGATTTTTTAACAGTAAATCCCTATTTGGGATATGACGGTGTAGAACCCTTTATCGACAGCTGCCGGAAGTTTAATAAGGGTATTTTTGTACTGGCCAAGACCTCCAATGCCAGCTCATGCCAGATCCAGGATCTTGAGGTGGGCGGTGAAAGGGTGTTTCAAAGAGTTGCGCGGCTTATACATGAATGGGGTAGGGAACTGATGGGCCAAAGTAACTATAGCTGTGTAGGAGCAGTGGTAGGTGCTACTTATCCCGAACAGGCACGTATATTAAGGGCGGCCATGCCCCATACCTTTTTCCTGGTACCGGGGTACGGTGCCCAGGGCGGCAAGGCCGAGGACATCGCCCTGTGTTTTGATAAACTGGGCAGGGGCGCGGTAGTCAATGCGTCCAGAAGCATATTATGCGCCTATCGGTCCGACAGGTGGAAGGAACAATTCACACCCGGGGAATTTGCCCAGGCGGCCAGGGCAGAGGCCCTGAGAATGCGGGACGATATAATCCGGTGCTTATAGGGCCTTAGCAAGCCGGCACAAAAGATGGGCTTTTTTTATGGTTGGAGAATAATGCCATTGCAGTGGTTGGAAAAAATGCACATGTAATGGTTGGAAAACCATGTAGGTGTAGTGGTCGGAAAACAATGTCTTCCGGTGTAATTTTCAATAACATCGGAAAGCTGAATTTGATGGAAAGGTCTTCAGGGCAGGTTCACAAATTCACTTTCCTAGGATGTATTCCTCAAGGGCAGTGAAAATTTCCCTCCAGAGCATTGTTTTCCCCATGCACATATACGGGAAGGAGTAAGCGTATAATTTGGAAAAGAGTTTCGATGCATAATTTTCCCCATGTACGTAGAGTGGAGTGAGAAAGGACTATTTTTCGGAAGCGAATTCATAGCATTGTTTTACCGATGTACATGTGCGGGAATAAGAATAGACATAATTGCTGAAGCATTGTTGGTATAGTATAAGCTGATAATGGTTTATTGTTGGCTTGGATATTGGCTTATTATTAGCTTATTAGTGGAGATAAAATTTTTCTGGAGGAGCCTTTCACACATCGGCTTCTGTGCAGCATAATAGGAAGGCTGGGCACGAGTGCAGCGACGATTGGCCTGCAGAGATGGGACATCAGCAAAAGAGTGCGATTGAAAGGCGACGGAAGAAACATTTTATCCGGCAACAGCGGACAAAATAACACAACTGAAGGGAGCCACACATACATGCCAAGAAATAAAGACATCAAAAAGGTATTGGTCATAGGGTCGGGGCCTATAATAATAGGGCAGGCTGCCGAGT
>JBMNSO010000077.1:0-8853 GCA_050945235.1 Mahellales bacterium | reverse complement strand
TCCGTTGCAGGGCAAAAAGATCATTTTTATCCTATGCCTTCATTCTGCTGCTGGCGGCCCTGGCCAATGGCTGGATTTTATCACAGTTTACCATGATGAAACCGGTATCCATTTCACCTCGTTTGTGGGCAAATATTGTAAACCTTGGCGCCTCACTTACTACCGGCACTGCCAGCTTCCTGCTCAACAAATACATTATTTTTAAAAAAAATAAAGCCCCTTTTCATTAAGGGCCGCTATCCGCCGGCTTAGCCCTGGCAAATGGTTTTTCTCCGGGCGGATGGGGGCATGCCACCCGCCCGGTATCTATGTAAACAGGCCCCCAGGCCTAGTATACGGTCCCTTCATACCATAATAGTATTGCCACAAACCCTTTATTTATTAGTTTAATATGCTAAATGCTGGCAAAAAATAACTTCAACCACCTTTTTGTTTATTGTATGGTAGACCACCAAAAAAAAATCGCAGTTGCCTGCGATTTTTCTGTGCTTTGCGTCCAATGATTTACTTATGTTTAATAGTATTATATTCCTAATATTATGCCCCTACTGAAGTAGCACCTGCATCTATCTTGGGCTCTTCATTTCTCATTATAAATATGAAAATCGGTCCCATAAAGGAGAGAATTATGCTAAGTACCAACCATAAAACAGCTTGGTCCGGTTTATAAATAGTAAACAGTTTATGTAGTGCAAAGAAATACAAGACAGCATAGGCAATGCCTAGTATTACATTCAGCACCGGAACCCAGCTAAGGACCAATACTATTATTGAACCAATTAATAATACCATATCCAGTTTTTCTATCTTCCAACTGCCTATATTGACTTCACAACCTACCAACTTACCTAATATAAATGCTTGACCCACGATGGGAATCCAAGCCAACCATGGATTTTCGATATTTCTCTTTTGGGCAAGGGTGTATAAACCAAGAGCAAGAAGAATATACATGACGATGCCGATAATTATAAAAAATATGCCGAAAACTGCCATGAACATCGCAAAAGCAAATAATCCACCTTCCATAATGGCAAAACTCCTTTTTTTTGTTTTTTGGGACACAAAGCACAATAAATAATATAATTATGATAAGCATCAAAGAGTGTAACATGTTGTACTAATATAATATATGATTTCATTATATCAGACTTTTTTTTAAACAGGAATATATAAACCAACTATTCCCAAAATTTTTTTCAATTGTTGGTTACAAAAGGAAAATTTAATATTTACACCTTATTTTTGATTGACTTAAGTATAAGTGGACATATATCATATATATAGTATAATTATATTATACTATATCTTATTCAAATGGAGGTATGGATATGAAGATAAAAAATATTACAGACGTTACTAAGTTTTTCGAAACCATCGAACAGTGCAAGGGCAAAATCGAGCTGGTTACATCCGAAGGCGACAGAATAAACCTAAAATCAAAGCTTTGTCAATACATAATGATATCCAAATTATTCTCAGAAGCTAAAATCGACGAAATGGAAATCTTCGCATCAGAACCCGAAGACCTGTACAAAATCCTTGAATATCTGGTAAGGGCATAACTGTTTAAAGCTTCTCCACGGTCCCGATAATATCATCCAGACAGTATTATAATGAGGCCCAGCGCCCTTTTATCCTATGGGGCGTGGGTCTCATTGACTTTAAAAGATTTATGATCGTATGCTACCATCCCCTGGAGCTGCCTCCGCCGCCGGTACTTCCACCGCCGCCGCCTCTATAACCACCACCGCCGCCACCGCCGCCACGGCCGCCACCGTATCTTCCGCCCCTTAAGAAGGCATGTAGAATCGCTAAGGTAACCATCCCTCCCGAAAACCTAAAATCAAGTATAATAAGGATTATTATAACGACAATAAAAATTACAGCACCCATGGAGGGAAAGGGTTTGGCTTCGGGCTCAGGGGGTGCCAATTGCCCTTCATCCACCATGGACCCCTCTAAGCCGTACTCTGTATATATTTCATTTACAATCACCTTAAACCCCTCGCGGATACCCTGGCTGTAATCTCCCTGGGCAAAATAAGGTATCATGTATTCATCCTGTATCCTGCCGGTTTTACCATCGGTGAGGGCACCCTCCAACCCGTAACCCACCTCTATACGGGACTGCCTCCCCCCTACATCAAGAAGCATGAGGACACCGTTATTCTTGGTCTTATCGCCAATACCCCATTCCCTGAACAACCCCAGGGAGAATTGTTCCAAAGCCTCATCACCTAGGTCTTCCATGGTCACCACTACCACCTGGGCAGAGGTAGCCTTTTCTAGCTGTTCCGCCACGTCTTCTATATACCTTTCGGTACTTTCATCCAGTACATTGGCATAATCGTTTACATAAAAGGCCCTGGTATGGGCAGGATAATCGGCAGCATAGACGGTGGTAAAGCTGAGCAGTGCAATGAATATACAGATTAATATTATCCTATTGACATTTTTGGTGGATAGTTTATTTATCAAATATATCACCTACATCCGGGTTTTCCCGTGCTTCTTCCGATGCCTCGAAATAATCCACCCTTTCAAAGCCGAACATATTGGCAAGTATATTGGTAGGGAACCTTCTAATGGATGTATTAAAATCACGAGCTGCTTCATTATAATCCCGCCTAGCGGTGGCTATCCGGTTTTCGGTGCCGGCCAGTTCGTCTTGGAGTTGAATGAAATTTGTATTGGCCTTAAGCTCGGGGTAGTTTTCTGCTATGGCAAGGAGCCTTGACAAGGCACTGGTCATTTGGGCATCGGCCTCGGCCGTTTCACCGATTGTGGCTGCCCCTGCCAGCTTAGACCTGGCCTCGGATACATTGGTAAATACCTCTGTCTCGTGTTCCGCATATCTCTTAACCGTCTCCACCAGGTTGGGAATCAGGTCGTTTCTTCGTTGTAGTTGGTTGTCAATCTGGCTGTAAGCCGTTTCTACCTTTTCGCTTTTGCTAACTAGACTGTTATAGCTGCCTATTACGCTAAACAGAAGTATAAGAGCTATAACTACGATAATAATCAATATGATGGTAGATTTCTTCAAAATCCATACCTCCTATTTTAATCTAAACTTTAGTGTTATTATAGCACAAAGTATAAACCCCCAGATATGAATATATTAATTAGTTTTTTATTATATGATTATTCCTTCAACGGCAATAAAGCCGTTACTATATCTATTACAAAGGATTAAAAGGACCCCAGCATGCCAATTATTCCATGAACATCAATGTTTGTAAGCTCGATACCGATGATACTGTACGTATAATGCGAAAAATGATGTAAGGATGTATTTTCATATAAAAAAGGTTACCTATAGTTATATAACTATAGGTAACCTAATGCTGATGTATCGGCTTTCCTTCCGGTAGCCACTTACCCTATGCCATCATTATTAAGGGAAGATACCCCTTATCTTTTTTGCCTTAACTACCCTTTCTAAGGCCACCATGTATGCAGCCATCCTTAAGGTGACCTTCTGCTGTTGGTGCATTGACCATACCCCGTCAAAGGCCTTGTTCATCATTTTTTCCAGCTTTGAATTTACTTGTTCTTCGTCCCACATAAACACCTGGTTGTTCTGTACCCATTCAAAATAGGAAACCACAACTCCTCCGGCATTGGCCAGTATATCGGGAACTACCGGTATACCCCTCTCCTTCAGTATTTTGTCACCTTCCGAAGTAGTAGGACCGTTTGCCGCCTCTACGACAACCTTTGCCTGGAGTTCTTGGGCTATTTCACCGTTTATCTGGTTTTCTAGGGCTGAGGGAATTAGCACGTCAACGTCCATGGTAAGGAGTTGCTTATTGGTGATACTGCATATTCCCTCTTCGGTATAACCCTTTATTAAATGATTGGGAGAATGGGCCGTGTATTCAAGAACCGCATCAATATCTATCCCATCGGGGTTATATAGCCCGCAGGACACATCGCTAATGGCCACTATCTTGCATCCTTTGTCCTTGAGGAGTTTAGCCGTAACGCTGCCAACATTACCAAAACCCTGGACAGCTACTCTCAAGCCCTCAAGTTTCATGCCCAGCTTTTTGGCAAGCTCAACCACCGTAAACATTACACCCCGGCCTGTAGCTTCGCCTCTACCTAAAGAACCGCCTATTTCTAGAGGTTTACCGGTTACAACACCGGGTACCGCATAACCCTTGAACATACTATAAGTATCCATAATCCATCCCATAATCTGTGCATTGGTATTAACATCCGGTGCCGGAATATCCTTTTCAGGCCCGAGTATGGGTAGGATCATGGCAGTATACCTTCTGGTCAGCCTTTCCAGCTCATCGATGCTAAGCTGCGTAGGATCCACTTGTATACCACCCTTTGCACCGCCATAGGGTATATTAACCACTGCACACTTCCAGGTCATCCAGGCAGCCAAAGCTCTGACCTCGTCGAGATCGACATTTTGGTGGTATCTAATACCACCCTTACAAGGCCCTCGGGAACTGGAATGCTGTACCCTGTAACCTTTAAATACCTTTACAGAGCCATCATCCATTTTCACAGGCACAGACACAGCCAATTCTCTTTCCGGGTATCTTAAGCATATATAATCATCCAATGTATACCCTAGTTTTTCTGCTGCAGCATCCAAGTTATCAAGCATGTTTTGATAAGGATTGTATTGTTCTGGCATATAATTGACCCCCTTAGAGCTATAAATTTTTCAACCTTATTTGATACTTAAACTGCATCCTATAATGTTATAATTATTTGGACATAAAAAATATAGGCCAAACCTGTTTATAGTTAATGTTATCGGGATACCGAGCGCCTTTTTACATTTAAAAGTACTGTGCCCATATTTTTCTAGATTTTCCAAAAAAGATATCCCTGTTAACATCATTTAGTCGTATTCTAAAATACTTACCCCAATTTGTCAATAGAAATATGCAAGTTTTTTTATATAAGTCTGCAAATTTATTAGGAAAAAATAAATATTTGTATATGCACAAAAAGAACGCTATTTAGGAGAAATCCTCTCCTCAACCGCATCCTTTTATACTAAATCAACAACTATATAATGTAAAATAATGCAAAACCATATACTGGGGTGCGTCAAATGAACTGTCTTGTACTTTCTACCGATTATTATTTAAATGACAGGATAAGGCATGTAAAACACTGGAACAGTACCTGATTTTATTCTGTTGTTCTTCGCCGTCATAATCATTGTCATAAGAATAACATTGGATACTTAACGTTTTGAACATAAGAAACAAACAAAAAAGCCAGTATTTGTACAAACACCAGCCTGTGCTCGGAAAATGGTGCGCCCGGCGAGACTCGAACTCACGACCTTCTGATTCGTAGTCAGACACTCTATCCAACTGAGCTACGGGCGCATTTTTCCATAGACATTGCCATATCATTTTAGTATATTAAAACTATAATGTCAACTGGTATATTTTCTGATATGCGATTATTCTACGATAATGAAATGATGCCTAATACAAAAACTAAGTACTGTAAACGAAGCCTGCTTACAGTACTTAGTTTTTACTTATTAAATATTTATTACCTACCTTAAATAATAAGCCATATCAAAATAGTCTTGTATCGCACTTCAACTGATTCTTTATTCGTGTTTGTATACTTAAGCAAGCCATATCAAGCCAGTTTCATACCGCACCCCGAACAAAATCTGGCTCCGGGCTGCAGCTTTTGACCACAATTGTGGCAAAACAGGCTGCCGGCAGGACTGTCAGCCTGAGGAATGTCTACCTTTGCACCGCAGCCGGTACAAAACCTTGCGCCACTGGGAAGCTGTATACCGCAGCTGGCGCATGATAAAACCCCGGATGGTGCAACCGGTTTGATGTTTGTTTCTGCTCCTTTGGTCATTTGCTTTGCCATCTCCATACCCATTGCCATGCCAATACCGGCCTGAGCCATATTTCCCATGGCGCCCCCAGGGTTTTTATCCATAGAATCCACCACCCCGATTTGCTGATATCTACCCACATCCCCCACCATCTCGTAGGATGCGTTCTTTTCTATCATTTTCTGGATCTGTTCCGGGTAGCTGAAGCTTGATATATTAAAATCGGTAATGGTCAGGCCTATTTTTAACAGCTCCATATCAAGGTCAGTCTTAATACCCTGGGCTATATCATAGGCATTGGCCTGCAGATTGAACATGTCTTTGCCTTCTCTGCTTATCCATTTCATTAAAAGCTGGTCTAAAAGGGCTAATACTCGCTGCTTTACATCATCCACTGTAAACTCCTGTTTCACCCCGGCTATTTTATCTATGAGTACAATGTAGTCGCTTATTTTAACACTGAAGGCACCAAAGCATCTGATAGGAATGCCCCCGGGCATTCTTTGGGAGGGTATGTTGATAGCTTTTTTTGTCCCCCACTTGACAAGAAATTCTTTTGTATTTACAAATAAAACTTCGGCTCTTAAAGCAGATTTAAATCCAAACTTAAACCCTTTAAGACTGCTTAGAAAAGGCACAATCTGGGTCTCTATTTCATAGTTTCCTTCATCGGTGAATACCCCTTCTATCTTACCGTTATAAATGAATATCGCATCCTGCCCTGGCCTTATTATCAACCTACTGCCCTTTTTAATTTCTTTATTGCGCCACTTCCAGAATAATACGTCATCCCTTGTTTCATTCCATTCTATTACGTTCAACAACTGTTTTCTAAACATTACTCTACCCCTTTGACCTTATTACTTAATACTGAATAAATTCTATAAGAGTATCTAAACTATTGAGCCTATCCATTGATGGTATGCCATGGCGGTTTGTGAAGACGTCGATGCATCGCCTGTTAAGAATATAAACGCCAGTACTGCCGCAACTGCAACACCTGCAATAATTCCAATCTTGGCCCAGCTGACGGGGGATTTACCGCATACCTTCCCGGTTTGGCCGTTAATCATATATCTATACTTCTTATTATTAAATTCATACTGGGAGGTCCAAACAGGCAACAGCACGTGCTTGTATTTTACATCGGTATACCGGGCTTTGAGCATGATGTTTCTTACATCATTATAATGCCTTAATACCTGTTTTTTAACATCTTCCTTTAGAATTGTCTCCATTTTCTCCTTTGCAAAATTAAAACCTTCCACGACATCCCTGCTGTAACGTTCGGCGGTATGGCCTGATATGTATTGAGGCTTATAGGGTTCCAGTTCCTTTGTATCAAAGGGTTCTATCTTATTCATCAGGTTATCGTCATAATTCTTTGAGGCATTTACCAACACATCATCAAAAAATTTACTTATCCGTCCTCTTACCGTATACCACCGGGTTTTTCGTACTCGCGTTCTTTTTCCGTCCCGCACTACGGTTTGGTAATAATGTTTTCCGCCCTGGGCCGTATAGGTGGCAAAAACGTTTGAATCATAGGTCCAATAGGGTATATACACCGAAATAAGCTTTTCGCTTTGGTATAAATGCTTTAAATGACCCGGTGCCAGCCATCGGCGGGCTATCCATTTTTGAAACAGTTCCTTTGCCTTGTGTTTATCCACTTTAAAGGGAAGGATGGCCTCGGGCTTTATACCGGCCGACTGTTTGCTTTCCAGCACATGGGAAGAACCGCAGTAACTACAGAGTACTGCTGTTTCATCCTTTCCTATTACCGTCTCAGCACCGCAGGCGTCGCATTTGACGACGTTTACCTCGGCATTCCATTCCGACTCTTTTTCAAGTTCCACCACGTCGTCAAAATCATATTCCTTAATGGTTTCTTCACTTTGTATATCCATTTCCGTGCCGCAATAGTGGCATTTTAACCTTTGCACCGATACATCAAACTCCATATTGCCTCCGCAGCCGGAACATAAAAACACCTGAGAAGTTTCTTCCTGTCCTTTGATTGTTTCCTCCTTCATTATAAAACCTCCCTATTAAACATTTATGGCACCAAACCTGGACTTATTCATCACTGCATTGCTCTTTAAGGTTTGCAAGTTCTGCTTCTACATCGCCTTGAATTTGTGATTTTAATTTGTCTAATTCATCCTCAACGGCCAAGCTTTTGTCATCATACTTACTCACAATATCTTCAATATCATCATCTTGGCCTGCCTTATTAAGCTCTGTCATAGCATCAGCCTGATCCATCATCCGTTGGGCCTTTTCTTCCATTCGTGCAAAGGCGCCTAAGCTGGCCCCGGAACTAGCGGTAGCCGCACCCATTTTGTTTATTTTTTGCTGGGTTTTTGCCACCGCTACCTTGGCTTTAATAGCATCCCTTCTGGAATTCAGCTCGTTTATTTGTGCTGCCAGCTTGTTATGCATCTGCTTCATTTTATCAGCGTTATCGGCAGCTATCTCATAAGCCCTTTGCAAAGCCGTTTGCTTTTCTGCCAATTGAGCCTTTCTGGTCAAAAACTTTCTTGCATCATCGTCATTGCCTGCCTTTACAGCACGCTGTGCATAGCTTTGCATCTTATTTATTTCCTCGTTGCACTCATCAAGCTGTCTTTTTGCCCTTGCTTCATCTGCCATTACTCCTGCCGTTTCTGCCTTCACCTTGTTTAAGTCGTCTTCAAGATTTCTTAACACCTGATCTATCATTTTTGCCGGATCTTCAAATTTATCCAATAACGCATTGATATTGGATGACATGATGTCAGAAAACCTCTTCAATATGGACATTACCTAACTCCTCCTTATATTTAATTGCTTTTTATACATAAAGCTTACGAAATAAACCGGTCTTATTGAGCAGATATCTATTGATGATAGGCTTTAAATCCTTGTCTATAATTGTTCATAGTGAATTTCCTATATACATATATTTATTACATTTCAAAACAGATTATATTAGGTTTATTAAAGAGAGCTTTAACCTATGT
>JBMNSO010000076.1:0-8978 GCA_050945235.1 Mahellales bacterium | reverse complement strand
ATAGTTTCAGTTCCGGATTCTATAAGGATACCTTGAAAACCCAGTTTTTTTACTGCATCAATTACTGTATATCCTCCAACAAATACCCTTACACCTAAACTATATAACTGCTCAATCTTTGCCGCAGCTTCTTTTCCATCTTCAATAACAGCCGTCATTATTTGGGCGGAAAAAGTATTCTGTATAATTTTGTTAACTCTTTCATAGGCAGTAATAAGATTTTGAAAACCAACTATGCCGATTTTGCTTGAATATATTACAGCTTTATTGATTGTATTAATAATATCAAAGCTGCTTGTTTCCAGATTGACTACCGGTATATTCAGCTTTTCCTTGATTAGGGTTCCTGTTCCGCCCCTGCTGATTATTATATTTGCTCCATTTTTCACCGCTTTTTTTGCCAGCCAGAGCCCTTCTTCCAATGAACCCTGGAAAACACCTATTTGCTCGCCTAATTCGGAGATAACCTGTGCGGCTCTATTGGCTAAACTTTCATCAGGAGCTATAAATACAATTTTTTCAGTCATACGTTTTACCACCCTCAAATCAAGACTGCGGCTGCATTCGGCCTTAAAACTTCAGAATAATCACCGCTAACATGATTATATCATGATGTTATATTAGCATTGCAAATCTTATTAATGATGCAGCAATAATCCAAGAGCAAATAAAAGCAACTTGCCTTAAAACGCTTGGTAATGATGCTTTGTAGTATTCAACCGTTAATACCAGACACATATGAAAAGGTGATGCAATATAACCTGTCGATGAGCCTATAAAAATCAGATTATAATACGGTACTGCATTGATACCTTCCGGAAGCATTAACAAAAAAAGAGGGGCTGTCAACCCTATAGCCGCACTGTTATTACCGGTAATCATACCTGCTATAAACGGAAATAGAACCGCCAGTACAAATAACGGCGCACCTTTGTCCACCAAGAATACAGATATTTCATTCAAAAATCCCGTAGCAGCAACAACATCTTTGAAAACCATTACTCCTGCCATAGCGAATACCATATCCCACTTGACACCATTTCTTGCCGCTAACAGCCTGTCTTTTACTAAAGGCCCGTAAGTAGAATCTTTTTCGGGCAGGAAAACAACATAGAGTATTCCCGCAAGGATTGCCAGCGGGAAGTACACTTGAAATACCAGGCCCATAGTCACAATTATTGTAAAGGGAAGAATGCTTATAAACAGCCTAAGTATCGTTCTCGGTTTAGGCTTTTCCTTTTTTATTTTTGCAGGTTTTAATTTTCGAAAAATGTAAAAAAAAGCAAATACCATAATAATCATAATAATTGGAATGTTAAATCTTAAATACTCAGTCACGTCTATGCCCGAAATTGACGATATCAAGATCATTCCTGTACTCATGGGGTAAGCGAAAGAGTTTATATGCCTAAATATAATATTTGAAGTAGCCAGGGAATCTTTGTCGAGGCCGGCTTCACTTCCTATTTGCTCAATCAGCGGAGCGGACATAACAGCGCCTCCCGGAACCGCCAATAGGCCCACTAAAGCCGGTATCAATGCTGTAAGAATGCGCGCATCGTTTATCACATTCCTTAAATTAGTAATTATTTCGTTTAGTTTTCCTGTAACCTTTAACAAATGTCCTAGGGCTGTAATGCCAATAATTATTAGCATCAATTCTATTGTCTGCGGATTGCTAAGGGCATCCAACATAATCTTTACTACGGTAACCGGTAATAATCTCCCCAATAATGCCATAAAAAAAGACGCGCACAGCATTACTATTCCCAGTTTAGCTTTCATCCTCACAAGTACGATAACTAATACTATCGTAGCCGCCAATGCGAAAACCCCAAAAAGCAATGCCATCTCCTCCAGTCCTTTTGAGGGATACATAAACACAAATTTATCTCCTTGCAAGAGTTCCCTAAAACAACTATTCAGTTGAATCAAATCCCATTATACTCAATCCCAATAATCATCAATAAACTCGCAGCCTTTATTCACTAAAGCCTGGTGAATCTCTTTCCGGATAAGATCTCCTGCATCAATTGCCCGTTTTACTTCAGCCTCCCGCTGGGCACATTTTTTTACTTTTTCAAGGATAATCTCTGCATTATTCTTATCCACTGCCACTACACCGTCATCATCGCCTATTATGATATCGCCGGGTTTTATTAATACCCCTCCGCAGGTAATACTTGCATTTATTTCGCCCGGCCCATTTTTAAAAGGTCCTGCAGGTGTCGAGCCGGTAGCGTATACTGCCACTTCTGAGTTCCATATATCATAAACATCCCTGACTGGCGCATCCAAAACAAACCCGGCTACCCCCAGCTTTTCTGCTTTTGCTACTATATTGGCCCCCATTATGGAATGGCTTTTTGAACCTCCCCCCGTAGATACTACTATGACATCACCCGGTTTTGCGAGTTCTAAGGCTTTATGAACTAACAGGTTATCAGTCGGCGTCGTACGCACAGTTAATGCCGTTCCAACCATTCTCACTCCCGGTTTGTTCATAGATTTGATTGTAGTATCCATAATTCCAAACCTGCCCATAGCATCCCCGACAACTGCTGCTGGATAATTGCTGAAACTCTTTACCAAGTCTATATCCGGCCGTTTTACCTTTAAAAAAACTCTAAATCCTATGTTAGACATCCGGAACCTCCTAATCTCTGAAGTATTAAATAACTGGTTACACCTGAAAAACATTTATATTTCGACCGACTGCAGAGATTTAAAAATTTCTACAAAACAATAATTACATAGGGTTTCCCTCCTGTGGCTGCCCTTGGTTTTATCTGCATCAAAGGTTCTCCATCAGGCGCAGGAAACCCTTTTTGCCTATATACATTTCCAGTGTTTTGGCCCGACTTTTTCAAGGGAGCTAATCATCCATTAATGGTTCTTTTATTACTGTTCTTTAAGTAAATTTACCAATCCCCCCGCCAGGATAATGTCCTGCACAAATGAAGGAATTGGTTTGATGCTCAACTTTATCTCCTTATTAATTATCCTGATGTACCCGGTTTCAATGTCAACTTCCAATTGGTCTCCTTCATCGATGAGATCAGTGCTGCACTCTATGGGAATTAAGCCTACATTAATCGCATTTCTATAAAATATTCGTGCAAAAGAAGAGCTGACTACAGCATTGCATCCCCCCTCTTTAAGAATCCTGGCAGCGTATTCCCTGCTGGAACCACATCCAAAGTTTTCGCCCGCCACAATAAAGTCTCCCTTGTTGAAGTTCTTATAAAAATTCGGTCTAATGTCTTCCATTAAATACTGGGCCAGCTCTTTATAATCCAGGCTTTTTGCACGATGACGACTGGCCATAATGTAATCTGTATTTATGTTGTCCCCAAATTTATGGGCTTTTCCGTATAACGTTCCAAGCATGCTATCAACCTCCTATGATGTCACGAGGGTCTGTTATATATCCCGTTATGGCAGAGGCAGCAACAGTTGCCGGTGACGCCAAATATACAGAAGCATTTGCATTCCCCGATCGGCCTTTAAAATTCCTGTTCGCAGTAGAGATTACCGTTTCACCGTCCGATGGTATACCCGAATGACTCCCGACACAAGGACCGCACCCGGGAGTAACAATCATACCTCCCGCGTCTACAAAGGTTTCTATTATTCCTTGTTCTATCGCCTTCAATAAAACGGTCCTAGATGCAGGTACTACAATCAGCCTGACGCCCTTTGCCAGTTTTTTGTTTTCGAGCATCCTTGCAGCAGTCCTTAAGTCCTCCAGCCTGCCGTTTGTACAGGTCCCGATAATGGCTTGGTGTATCTTTTTGTTTTTTATGTCTTTCACTGGAATTACATCGTCTACTTGATGCGGTTGCGCTACTTGGGGCTCAATGCTGCATGCATTATATTCGTGAATGCAATCATATTTGGCATCAGAATCTGGGAAAACAGGCTCATATTCCTTATTTGTACGTCCCTTAAGCCATAATTCGGTTTTTTTGTCTGCCAGCATGATACCGGCTTTTGCTCCCATCTCGATACTCATATTGCAAATTGTAAATCTATCCTCTATGCCCAATGCATTAATCGTTTCTCCCGAGAACTCTATCGCTTTGTAATTAGCGCCGTCGGCACTAATCCTGCCTACAAGATATAAGATAAGGTCCTTTGCATAGACTCCCTTTTGAAGTTTGCCGTTGAATACAATTTTAATTGTTTTTGGCACTCTAAACCATAATTCCCCTGTTTTCAGAGCTGCTGCTGCATCTGTTGAACCGATGCCTGTTGCAAAGGCATTCAAGGCTCCATATGTGCATGTATGGGAGTCGGTTCCTATAATTAAATCGCCTGGAACAATATACCCTTTTTCTGGTGCAACTTGATGGCAAATGCCTTCTCCACCGTCATAAAAGGTAATACCTTGTTCATAGCAGAAATCCTTCACTTTTTGCTGCATTAATGAATAATTTCTAGCAGGGCTGGGAACAAAATGATCAATTACAAAGCATACCTTATCCGGATTTTTAACCCTTACGCCATTCATTTCTTTGAATGAATCAATTGCCATTGGACCTAATCCATCATGACTCACTAAGAAGTCAATCTTTGCAGTAACTATATCATCCGCATAAACCAAGTTGCCTGTCTTGTTTGAAAAAATCTTTTCGGCAATAGTCTGCCCCATAACAATACACCACCTATATGGGATCTACTTTTTTTACTACTTTTGTTGTGCCATTTTAACATCGTGAAGTATTCTTTCCCGTACAAGCTTTTGAAGCTTTCGAGTCACCTTACCTGGTATGCCTTCTCCAATTATTTTCCCGTCCGCTTTAATAATAGGCATTACCTCCGATGTCGTACTTGTGAGAAATACTTCATCAGCATTCATCAACTCATCAACTTTGAACTCCCGCTGGATAACCGGAATATTGTTTTTCTCTGCCAATTCTATAACCAATTGTCTTGTTATTCCATTAAGGATTAGATTTGTCGTAGGATGAGTGATAATTTTTTCGTCCTTTACAATAAAAATATTGGTAGAGGAGCCCTCAGTCACAATCCCACCGCGGTGCAATACAGCCTCAAAGCAGCCCTGGGATTTGGCAAATTGCTTGGCAAGAATATTAGGCAGCAGGTTAATGCTTTTCACATCACACATATGATTGCGTATATCCTCTTTCAAGACCACCTCTACCCCGGCTCTTAACTCGCTTTCCGGTATTCCCTTTTCTGTGGTAAAAGCAATAAACGTGGGCTTTGTTTCCTTGCTGGGAAATTGGTGAATTCTTGGAGCAGACCCCCTGGTCAACTGGAAGTATATAGTGCCGAGTTGAACATTATTTTCTTTCATGAGCTTGCGAAGACGCGCCAATAATTCTTCTTTAGTAAAGGGGACCTCTATTTCAATTTTCGCGGCGCTGTTGAAAAAACGATTAATATGTTCATTTGGCAAAAACAGTTCGGCATCCCAAACGCGTATCACATCATAGACTCCGTCGCCAAAGTAAAAGCCGCGATCGTTAATGCTGATAAAGCCATCCTTTTCATCAAGCAATTGATCATTTATTATTATCTTATTCATTAACTACACACTCCTTATATTGGGCTTGCCTATGACTTGCGAACCATATTTCATGCTGCCATATTTCCTGTACTCTTTGCATAGTTATCCAATAGCCCTAATTTCGGCCTTACTACGTCTCCACTGCATAATTATTACTATAAATATAAGGGGAACCCCTACAATATCCGTTATGACACTTGGGTCGATCATCGCAATTCCGGAAATAAATAAAATCAATCTTTCAATAATATTAGTCTTGGTGTAAAAGAAACCGTGTACCGCGGCAGAAACCGCTGTCATACCAATAAGCGAAGTGCAGAAAATCAATACTACTTCGATAAACGTTGTATCTATTAATAGTAAACTTGGTGACATTACAAACATATATGGAATAATCCAAGCAGCGATTGCAAGCTTTGTAGCATACCAGCCGGTCTTTATTGGCTCCCCTTTCGCAATACCAGCACCTGCAAATGCTGCTACGCAAACCGGAGGCGTTAAATCTGCGATAAGGCCAAAATAGAAAACAAAGAAATGCGCTACCATAATGGGCACTCCTAGTTTCAATAAAGCCGGTGCGGCAATTGTAGAGGTAATGATATAGTTAGCTGTTGTCGGAATACCCATGCCCAGTATAAGTGAAGCGAACATTGTAAGTATCAATGTAAATATCAGGTTCCCACCTGAAAGGGTTACAAGACCATTAGCCATCTTCAAACCTAATCCTGTTAAAGTTACTGTCCCTACTACTATTCCAACCGACGCAGCCACTATCGCAACTCCGATTGCCGTTCTTGCGCCAGTTTCAAGTGCATCAAAGAAATCCTTAACAGACATTCTGGTTTCTTTTCTAATCGACGAAACAACAATAGCCGTCACTATCCCTGCGACCGCTGCTTTAGTCGGAGTCATACCTCTTACAAGGAAGTACACGATAGCGAAAATTGGAAGGATAAGGTATCCTCTTTCTTTTAGCACTTTCCCCAACTTGGGAATATCTTCAGCAGGCAGCCCTTTAAGGCCCTGTTTCTTACCTTCGAGATGCACCCCGGTGAATACTCCGGTAAAATATAATAACGCCGGCAGAGCCGCCGAAATAATAATAGTAGAATAAGGCACTTCTATGAATTCTGACATAAGGAATGCAGCTGCACCCATTATGGGCGGCATGATTTGTCCCCCAGTTGATGCTGCCGCTTCAACTGCTCCCGCAAATTCCGGCTTATACCCAAGTTTTTTCATCATTGGTATCGTGAAACTACCTGTCGCAACAACATTTGCTACGGAACTGCCTGATACCGTCCCCTGCATAGCGCTGGTAACAACAGCTACTTTAGCAGGGCCGGCCATACTGCGACCTGCTATTGCATTAGCCAAGTCAATGAAAAACTGGCCCACACCTGTTTTATCCAAAAAAGCTCCGAATAGCAGAAACAAAAACACATACGTCGCAGTAATTCCCGTTGTAATTCCAATAATACCTTCGGTAGTAAAATACATATGGTAGATTATTCGTTCTATTGAAAATCCCCTGTGCTGAAACACTCCTGGTATATACGGCCCGAAATATGTGTATAAAAGAAATATTATCACTATTGTTAAAATCGGAATTCCACTCACCCGGCGGACCGCTTCTATCAGTATAAAAATCGCCATAGCTCCAACTATAAGGTCAGCAGTATTTGGCGACCCAAATCTATATAACAAGTCATTATACTCTACAACCCAGTATCCTCCTACTAAAACTCCCAGTATGGCAAGAACAATATCATAAACAGGAAGCCCTTTTTGATAATCCTTTTTTCTCCACGGGTATACTAAATAGGTTAGCGCCAGCGCAAAAAGCAGGTGTATAGACCTTTGTAGCTGAGAAGGTAGTACTCCAAATACTGCAGTGTATAACTGAAATAATGACCAAGCTATTGCAATATATTTTGTTATATGAACAAAAGGCCCTTTTAAAAGCCGTGTATTGGATTCCCTATCATATTTCCTTAATACCTCTTCTATTTCAGTTGCTTCAGTATTATTCAAAGCAGTTTCTTTAGCCACAGTATCCCTCCTTTAGTAGATATTACAGCCCCCATGATATAGCATTCTTCACGGGTAGCAATGAAGAGCTTTTAATCAAACCTTTGTTTGTTTGTCTGCCAATCATGAGGCTGCCAGCGGCTATGGATTGCAACTATGATAACAACTTTCTTGCAGAATTTTTTAACATAATATGAATATAGGTCACTTATATCTTATCGGTATATTATTGTTATAACGGAGTTGATAGGAAAAGCTTACATCTTAATGGCAGTCTCTAATGCTGTTTATCGACAGATCGTTTGTTTCTGCTTTTAGCTTCAGCTCTATTTATCTGATAAGCAAATAATTATTCCTATCAACTCCGCTTCTTCTAGCATCAGTCTATTTCTATGCCAATTTCTTTATAGTATTTTAGAGCCCCTGGGTGTACCGGTATCGTTACGCCTTTCACCGGGTCTTTGGGATCCATGTTTTCTGCCTTTGCAATAACTTGTACCAATTCATCCTTGTTTTCCCATAATGCTTTAGTGATTTCGTATACAATATCTTCTGGAATATCCTCCGATGCAAATAACACTGCTTGGACCGTAACTGACAGCACATCCTCATCCTGTCCCCTATAGGTACCTGCAGGTATTTTTATTGGAGTCAAGAAAGGTATCTCTCTGTTTATTTTAGCTGCTTGCTCTTCTGTGAACCCGACTACTGTTACGTCGGTTAATGTGGATATGTCCATTAATGCAGGGCTGGGAAGTCCTGAAGTTAATATCATACAGTCAATAATCTCATCTTTGAACTGGTCTGCAGCATCAGTATTGGATAAGAACTGTGGCTGAAAGCTGTCATATGGAATTCCTAACAAATTCAGGTACTGCCTGGCATTCGCTTCACTGCCGCTGCCTGGCGCGCCAATTGAAACTTTATGCCCTTTAATGTCTTCAATGTTTTTAATGCCTGTATCTTTTCTTGCAACTATCTGCACGAGTTCCGGATATAAAGTGGCTATCGCCCTGGGTTTGTTATGCTTTTCACTATACATCTCTATCCCTTTCCATGCGTATTCGGCTGCATCATTTTGAGCAAGACCCAATTCGCATTCTCCCCGTTCAATAAGAATCAGGTTTTCAGTGCTTCCGCCACTTGTTTGGGCTGTAACGCTAACGCCCTCTACATGGTTAGTTATTACACTTGCTATGGCTCCTCCCATTGGAAAGTAAGAACCTGATGTACCGCCGGTAGTAATTACCATTTGCATAACCTCTGGTGCCTCAGCTTCACCAGAACCCCCTTCGGTTGCTTTAGGGGTGCAGCCTACAGCTGTCAACGCCAGTACCAATATACATACAACAAGCAAGCCTTTTTTCATTTTTAATACTCCTCCCTCTATAAAATAAGTTTTTCTTGCATT
>JBMNSO010000075.1:0-9066 GCA_050945235.1 Mahellales bacterium | reverse complement strand
TTATTAATTATCATCTTTTCTATATATACCAAAGATAAAATATCTTTATAGTCTTGTGTATCGTTTACATGTAAACTCTTTAAAAGCTCATAAAGACTCGACTTTTTACTCGGCATTGTGTATCCTCCGTAACTGATTCCTATCTTGCGCTTCTTAAAGACTTAACAATTTCCCAGTACATTTTAATTCTGGCGGCAAAACCCTTAACCAAACCCATCTTTTCTTCTTTCATTATGTGGGTAAGATTTTCAAGAAATACCTCTTTTACATTTATATCCTTTCTGTTAACAAACCTAGTCAATGCAGTTTCCACACCAAATCTTGAAATATCAACATCGCAAAGATTATTGATAATGCAGCTTGTAACGCACCTTTGTCCGGAAAGAAAGGGAGCTATCCTATGAGCCAAATCAGTTATAGCCCGTCCATTTGTAAAAATGCCTACTGACATATCTGCCTTTTTTTCAAGTACAGGTTTCATTAACTGTACCACATGGTTTTTGGTTAATCCGATTAAATCAGCATCAAGAAATAGAATCACATCACCGCTGCAGTACTTTAAACCTTCCTTCATCGCACCGCCCTTCCCTATATTCTCCTTTAACTCCACAACCATGACACCGCATTCTTTTGCCACAGATGCCGTTCTGTCACAAGAACCATCACTCACTACTATTATTTCCTTTATAAAATCTATATCTTTAAGGGGCATAATAACTCCCTTTATGGTTTTCTCTTCATTAAACGCTGGAATAATCACCGTTGCCTTCATCTAGTGTTTTCCTCCAAGGATGTTTAACCCCCGTTATTAACCATGTTTCGTATTTCCTTCACTAGTTCATCTATTATTTTGTCCTCCGGCACCCTTTTTATTATGGTGCCTTTTTTAAACAATACCCCAGTTTTATTCCCTGACGCAATACCAATATCCGCTTCCTTGGCCTCACCCGGACCATTGACACTGCATCCCATTATAGCAATCTTTAAGGGCGCCTTAATATCCTTTACTTTTTCTTCCACCCTGTTGGCAATTTCAATCAAGTTTACCCTGCATCTACCACAGGTGGGACAGGAAACTATTGTAACACCCTCATCCCGCAGTTCAAGGCTCTTAAGAATTTCTTTGGCCACTTTAATTTCATTTAATGGATCATCGGTCAAAGAAACCCTTAATGTATCACCTATACCCATTGACAGAAGGGAACCAATCCCTACGGCCGACCTTATACTCCCCTTAAAAAACGTACCTGCTTCGGTAATGCCTATATGCATTGGATAATGAACCTTTTCGCATATTAACCTGTAACTCTCGATGGTCAGTGGTACACTGGATGCCTTCATGGAAATAATAATATCCTCAAACCCCTGCTCTTCAAAAAAATCTATGTACTCCAATGCACTGGCCACCATAGCTCTGGCATTAACACCTCCGTACTTGTCTAGGATTTCTTTTTTTATCGACCCGCTATTAACCCCAATCCTTATGGGTATATGGTTGTCTGCAGCCTTTTTAATTATCATCTCAGTTCTTTTTAGACTGCCGATATTACCCGGATTAATCCGAATCTTATCTATACCATAATCTATAACGCTCAAGGCCAGCCTATAGTCATAATGAATATCACCTATCACAGGTATTGAAACCGACTTTTTAATCCTTTCTACAGCCTGGGCATCCTCTTTATCCTTTATCGCCAGCCTAACTATATCACAGCCCGCCTTTTCCAATTGCTGTATCTGTTCTATGGTATTCTTAATGTCCTTTGTTTCTGTAGTGGTCATAGACTGTATAGAAATGGTATGGGGGTTGCCGATCATGACAGAACCCACAGATATCACTTTTGTACGCCTTCTCATACTAAATAACTCCCTATTTATCTGGTAATATCATTATAGGTAATGAATATCATTAACGCTATCAGGATAATAAACCCGGCAAAGTGTATCAAGCCTTCCTTGTCCTGGTCGATTGGTTTTCCCCTTGCCCCTTCCACCAGCAAAAAGACCAGCCTGCTACCATCTAAGGCAGGAAAGGGCACCAGGTTAATAATTCCCAGGTTTATGCTCAAAAGGGCCCCTAACCATAATAACTGCAGCATGCCCTGCTTGGCAGCCTTGCCTATTTCACCTATGATACCTACCGGTCCCATTACGCCTTCTACAGCCTGCCCGGCGAACAAATCACGGATTAACATAACCAGGGTAACTATCATCAATCGGATAATACTGATGACCTGCTTTACCCCTTGGCCTATGGCCTGGAAAACCGATACCTTTTCAATTTTAAAACTGAGCATGGGTTGCCCCGTTGCCCTAGGTTCAAGAGTTAATATAATATCCCTTTCCTTATTATCCCTTAATACCTTTATTTCAATACTATCGCCCCTGTTTTCATTTATCAATTGCTCCAACTGGTTTACCGTATCAACCCGCGTTCCTTCAACGGAAATTATTTTATCATTTGCCCTCAGCCCCGCCCTTTGGGCAGGTGTGTTTTCATAAACCTTTTCTATCTCCAGGGGTGAAGCAACTACCCCAACATTATAAACAATAATTGTAATAAAAATAACCGCCAGTATAAAATTCATTATAGAGCCGGCAGATAAAACGGTAAATCGTTTCCATACTTTTTGGTTGTTGAATGCCCTTTTATCATCGGACTTCGTGTCTTCGCCCATCATTTTTACATAACCGCCTATGGGAAGGATCCTTAGGGAATAAGCCGTTTCACCCTTCTTAAAACTTAGTATTTTAGGCCCCATCCCAATGGCAAACTCCTCAACCTTTATACCCACTCTTTTGGCGGTTATAAAATGGCCTAGTTCATGGAATATAATAAGTATACCCAAGAATATAATGGCAATAATAATTGTCGCCATAATACACCATCCTTTTACAGTAAATTCTTTCTAACCTCCCGATCAATATTTATTATATCTTCTATTGAAGGATTGAATACAGGCACATGTCTATTCAATTCCCCCTCAATAATCTCGTATATTTCTATAAATTTTATCCTTCTGTTAAGAAACAGGTCGACGGCAACCTCGTTTGCTGCATTTAGCACGGTGGGCATGGTGCCACCAATTTGCAAGGCCTTATATGCATAGTCCAACGCCTTAAAGGTAACATAATCAGGCTTATAAAACTCCAATCTCCCTATCTCCATCAGGTCTAACCGTTTAACGTTGTTTATTCTCCTATCAGGATAACCAAGGGCAAAGGATATGGGCAGTCTCATATCCGATACACCAAGTTGGGCTATGACGGATTTGTCAATATACTCCACCATTGAATGTATTATACTTTGGGGATGTATTATAACATCAATTTTATTCCATGGTATACCAAATAACCAGCTGCCTTCTATAATTTCCAGTCCTTTATTCATTAACGTTGCGGAATCTATAGTAATTTTCCTACCCATTGACCAATTTGGATGTTTTAACGCTTGTTCTACGGAAACGTTCATTAATTCCTTTGTAGTCTTGCCAAAAAATGGCCCGCCCGATGCTGTTAATATAAGCCTTTCTATATCTCGTTGCCTTTGTTGACCAATGCATTGGAAAATTGCGCAGTGTTCACTATCCACCGGTATAATCTCCCCATTATACTCTTGCAGCAATCTCTTGATAACACTACCGGCGGTAACCATGGCCTCTTTATTAGCCAAAGCAATCCTTTTACCCAGCTTAATTGATTTTACAACGGGTCTTAAAGCAGCCATACCTAGCACCGAAATGAATATAATATCCGCCCTTTCGTCTATTATATCCTCCACTGCCTTATACCCGATAAGAATCTCCGTTTTACCATCCATTACCCTTTTAAGTTCTCTGCCCTTACTTTCATTTGTCACTGCAACCTTTTCCGGCCTGTATTTTAATATTTGTTGCCTTAATAGTTCAATATTAGTATTGGCACTTAAGCCGATTATTTCATACTTATCATTATTCCAATCGATAACATCGAGTACTTGTTTTCCTATGGAACCTGTGCTTCCAAGTAGTACCACTTTTTTTTTCAAATTATGTATTCCCCCTATATTATGTATAATCATCCTGAAGTTAAAATCTAAATTAGGCGTAAACGAGTAATTTATAACAACAGAGTAAAGTATATGTATATCAATGGTGCAGTAAATAATATGCTGTCAAACCTATCGAGTATTCCACCATGACCAGGCATTATATGTCCAAAATCCTTGGCATCATAATTCCTTTTAATTAATGATGCCGACAGATCGCCAAATTGGGAAAATATACCACACATCAGCCCGATAACCAGAAAATGGTACCAGCTAATGGAAAAATCATAATAAAAACTGGTTATACCCCAACATATAACGCTTATGATAATTGTACCGATAACACCGCCTACAGCACCTTCGATTGTTTTTTTAGGGCTTAAATCCGGAGATAACTTATGTCTGCCCAGCAACATACCGGAAAAATAAGCAAAGGTATCCGATGACCAGGTTAGTAAAAACAATAATACAAGTGCCAGATTATTTATGGGATAATCGATCTTTGATATTAGCAGTATGGTTATAAAGCTTAAGATAGGATAAACCAAACCAAGTATGGTAACCATTATATCATTAAAGGCATATTTCTTACTGAGAATCGATAAAATAAACAAAAAAATAATGGTTATCAATAGGATATAAAAGATCTTATCCTTCATATTTAAATCTGTAACAATAAAAATCAAGACAGCACTTACAAAGCCTGCTATGTTGGTAAATTTTATTTTACCCCGTTGGAGAACGGAATAGAATTCAAATAGCCCCAATAATGCAACCAACATCAGAGCAAGCTTAAATACCCAACCGCCCATAAAGATTACAAATATTAATATAAGAATACCAATAATGGCACTAATTATCCTGGAAATTAACAAATCTACTCACCAGCTTTCGTTCATACTGCCCCAAAACGCCTGTTTCTTTTTTGATAGTCCTTTATCGCCCGTATCAAAACCCTATTGCTAAAATCCGGCCACATTACTGTACTAAACCATAATTCAGAATAGGCCATTTGATATAACAAAAAATTACTTATCCTATATTCGCCACTTGGCCTGATAATCAAGTCCGGATCGGGAAGCCCGGCGGTATATAAATACTTTGAGAACAATTTCTCATTAATCTGATGCTCATTAACCCTGCCCTGGGATATATCATTAATTATTCCTTTAACCGCATTCAAAATTTCGGCTCTGCCACCGTAGTTAATGGCCAGATTCAATATAATGCCATTATTATCCTTAGTTATATCGGTAGAATTATGTATTTCCTGCTGTATATGCATAGGAAGCTTTCCAATATCCCCGATTATTTTTAATTTGACATTGGATTCATTGAGCTCCTTTGTTTCCTTTTTTAGATACTCCACAAGGAGACCCATAAGGCCATCAACCTCATCCTTGGGTCTCTTCCAGTTCTCAGTGGAAAAGGCAAATAGTGTGAGCACCTCAATCCCCAGCTCTTTGCTGGTAGTTAAAATGTTTCTGATGGCTTCTACACCGGCACGATGGCCTGCTGCCCTGGACAAACCCCTTTTTTGGGCCCATCTTCCATTTCCATCCATAACAATGGCCACATGCCTGGGTATGTTGTTCATATCCAAATCATTAACCGAAATATTTTTGCCTCTGAATCTATTAAACAAATTATATATAGTATTTATCATTAATATCCCTTCCGATAATACAAGTCAATTCTTCTTTCGCTTATAATATAGAATGATCATAAATACGTCTTTAAAAAAGCAGCATTAGCTGCTTTTTTAAAAACACAATTAACACTTTCCTACCAACAGTTCAACCCTATTATTTATTTTCTTCATTCTCAATACCCTGTCTTGGCCATTACCGGAGTCCGTGGAAAAAGAATCTATATATGTAATGCTTATTATACACCCATGAGCCCTTAAAATTTTTTCCGCCCGGTCCAATTGATAGCCTAAAACCACTGGTATGTCCAATATTATACCTCCATTATTTCCTCTTCTTTTGCTTCAACTATTTTATCTATTTCCTTAATATGTTCATTGGTAAGCTCTTGTATTTCTTCCTCGGCTATCCTTAATTCATCCTCGGTAATTTTTGAATCCTTTTTCAGTTTCTTATATTGGTCATTTGCATCCCTTCTAATGGAACGGACGGCAATCTTTGCTTCTTCGCCCTTTTTCTTAACAACCTTTGTAAGTTCCTTCCTCCGTTCCTCAGTCAACTCAGGCATTGCTAGCCTTATTACCTTTCCGTCATTGTTCGGGTTAATACCCAAATCTGATTTTTGTATGGCCTTTTCGATTTCGTTTAAAATCTTAGTGTCCCATGGAGAAATAATGAGCAGCCTGGGTTCAGGTGCCGAAATATTACCTAATTGATTCAATGGGGTCGGAACTCCATAATAGTCCACAGTAATCCTATCCAACATTTGCGGATTAGCTCTTCCAGCTCTTAAACCTGCAAGATCTTTTTTTAAGACACTTAAGGTTTTTTTCATCTTTTCTTCTGAGGTTTTTTTAATGGATTCGTACATTTTTCATTCCTCCTTAATTATTGTTCCTATTTGCTGTCCTTCGATCACTTTTTTTATATTATTTGGCTGGTTTAATCCAAATACCACAATAGGTATTTTATTATCCATACATAGGGATATGGCGGTGGAATCCATTACCCCTAAACCCCTGTTCAATACTTCAATATAGCTTAATCCTTTGATCTTCTTTGCATTGGGATTTACATTAGGGTCATCATCATATACACCATCGACGTTTTTCGCCAACAGTATTACTTCGGCTTCTATTTCTGCCGCCCTTAAAGCAGCGGTAGTATCAGTGGAGAAATACGGATTGCCAATGCCTGATGCAAAGATCACTACTCGGCCCTTTTCAAGATGTCTAATGGCCTTGCGGCGGATGTACGGCTCGGCTATCTGGCGCATTTCAACAGCTGTCTGCACCCTGGTTTGAACATTTTTCTTCTCTAAGGCATCCTGCAGTGCCAGACCGTTTATAACAGTGGCCAGCATTCCCATATGATCGGCGGTGGTTCTGTCCATACCTACTCCACTTCTGCCTCTCCATATGTTTCCGCCACCAACCACTATTGCGATTTCCAACCCCATTTCCTTAACTTCTTTTATTTCTTCAGCTATTTCATTTATTATTTCGTGGTTTATCCCATATCCTTTATTGCCAGCCAAGGCTTCTCCGCTTAGTTTCAGCACTATTCTATTATATATCGGCACACCCATCCATTTTAACCTCCAGTCATTACACTTTAATTTCTACATTAATTAGACAATTCCTTCTATTAAATACACTATAATTATGTATCCATATTTTAAAAAAGGAACACATACCAGTGTTCCTGTCTGCAGTCGTAATATAGTTTATTTATTTTCCTTGCTGTTTCATTACTTCTTCAACAAAGTCATCTTTTCTTTTTTCCAGCCCTTCTCCTCTTTCAAAACGCACAAACCTTCTAATATTTATGTTTTCCCCAATGGTAGCAATTTTTTCTGTAAGTACATCCATTACCGACTTATCAGTATCTTTAACAAAGGGCTGTTCCAGTAAACATACCTCTTTAAAAAACTTTTCCAATCTTCCATCAACTATCTTATCAATAACTTTTTCCGGCTTGCCCTCATTTAATGCCTGTGCCTTTATTATTTCCCTTTCTTTTTCTATATCGGCCTGAGGAACTTCTTCCCTTTTTACATACAATGGAGAAGAAGCTGCAATTTGCATTGCCACATCCTTTACAAAACTCTTGAATTCATCGGTTTTTGCAACAAAATCGGTTTCACAGTTTACTTCAACAAGTACCCCAATTCTTCCATCTCCGTGTATATAAGAATCTACAATACCCTCAGCGGCTATCCTCCCAGCCTTTTTTGCTGCTGCTGCCAAGCCTTTTTCCCGTAATAACTCCACAGCTTTTTCCATGTCGCCATTTACTTCTGATAGGGCCCTTTTACAATCCATCATGCCTGCGCCAGTACGTTCTCTTAATTCTTTAACCAATGACGCTGATATCATATACATTCTACCTCCTACATATTAATATAGGTAAGGATATGCAAGGCTAAACCTTCCTTCTCTTACCTATATTAATAGAATTAATTATTTTCTTCTTGTTCTTCTTCCTCTGCTTCTACTTGAGTACCTTGCCGTGCTTCTAAAACAGCATCTGCCATCTTCTCGGTAAGTAATTTTACCGCCCTAATAGCATCATCATTGCCAGGTATAATATAGTCCACTTCGTCTGGATCGCAATTTGTATCCACTATTGCGACAATAGGAATGTTTAGTTTTCTAGCCTCAGCAATTGCTATCCGTTCTTTTCTGGGATCCACCACAAATAATGCACCCGGAAGACCCTTAAGATTCTTTATGCCACCTAAATTCTTTTCAAGTTTTTCCTTTTCTAACCTAAGCTTAATTACCTCTTTCTTAGGCAGGACATCGAAAGTACCGTCCTCTTCCTTGGCGTTTAATTCGTTCAGTCTGTCAATCCTAAGTTTTATGGTCTTGTAATTTGTTAACATTCCACCCAACCATCTTTGATTGACATAATACATATTACACCGCTTGGCTTCACTCTCAATGGATTCCTGGGCCTGCTTTTTAGTACCTACAAATAGTATATCCTTACCCTCTTCTACTATACTTTTTATAAAGTTGTAGGCTTCCTCTACTTTTTTTACCGTCTTTTGTAGGTCGATAATATATATGCCATTCCTTTCGGTAAAAATATATTCGGCCATTTTAGGATTCCATCTTCTTGTTTGATGTCCAAAATGAACACCAGCCTCCAACAATTGTTTCATAGAAATTATTGACATGTATTCACCTCCTTAGTTTGTCCTCCGCCCAATCATCTTTTTAAACAACCCTTCGGCACTTGCTCAAAAATCCTAAGGCGTGCGTATTTACCGTATGTAGTATAACATAAGTATTTTTAATTAGCAATATTTTTATATATTAAAATTAAAAATACACTTACCCAGTAGTTTTTCCACTTTCGGTGCCTTTATATTTTTTTTCATCT
>JBMNSO010000074.1:0-9217 GCA_050945235.1 Mahellales bacterium | reverse complement strand
ATTTCGATTAAAAAGGATGTTATGATAAAGATGAGAGATGGTATAACCCTATCGTCAAACTTATATCAACCGGAAGGATGCGCTGATCTACCATTGATTTTAGTGAGGACACCCTATGGAAAGGACTATCGCCAGGAATATGATGTTTTGGGAAGACTAATATGCCATCAAGGGTACAATGTGTTAATACAGGATACCCGCGGAAGATATAAATCAGAAGGAACTTTCTACCCGTTTAAGTATGAAAAGGATGATGGAGAAGATACCATTGAGTGGATAAGCCAGTGTAAGTGGTTCAACGGAAAGATTGGAACATTTGGCGAATCCTATGTTGGATATACGCAATGGGCGGTAGCTCAAAATCAACATATAAAAACATTAGTTCCCATGGTTACAGGCACCAGCATGTATTCCATATTATATGAGAACGGTGTTCTTAACCTACACCTTGCTTTATTATATGCCCAATATATCATGGGCAGAAAAAATCATGATTTGTGGTTGGCAGCCGGCAAAAAATATTTTTCCGATATGCCTTTGGAACATGCCGATGTTAAGATGCGAAAAAAGTCCCAAGCTTTTAGAGATTGGGTACGGTATTATGATGACAGCCATCCTTACTGGAAGCAAGTTGATTTTTCTGATACTTTAAAGACTTTAGATAAACCCGCACTGTTCATAGAAGGCTGGTATGATATATTTATAAGTCAGGCTTTTGACGACTTTCAACAGTTGACTAGCAACGGTGGCCGATTATCCAAGGATTCAGCTATGATAATAGGGCCATGGGACCACATAGGCAATCATATATTTAAGGATTATATATATACGGACAAGGCAAGTTATAGTGGTACTGTTTATAAAAGAATCATAGACTGGTACGATTACTGGTTAAAAGGAGTAGAGAACAGCACTATAGAGTTACTCGAAAAGCCCATACATATGTTTATGTCAGGGGGAAATAAGTGGTGTGCATTTAATGAAATGCCTAAAGGAGTAAGAAAAACTTTTTGGATGGGCAATAGAAAACTTGATGCGCACAAGAGTCAGAATCAGGCAATATCGACATATACTTATAATCCTGCTGAGCCTTCGAGTTTTAAAGGTGGGAAGAGGCTGTTTGAGGAAGCAGGTCCGTCAAATGTAGCCCATTTATTAAACAGGGAAACCATGGCGTGGTTTTGTACAGATAAATTGCAGGAGGCTTTAACCATATGCGGAAGACCTGAAGTTGAACTATATGCCAGTGTAAATGCCAAGGATATCGATTTCATTATAAAGCTTTGTGAGATAATAGATGAACATAAGTGGCTATTATTGTCGGAGGGTGCATTAAGAGCAAGATACAGAAACGGTGTCCAAACCTCCAGTCCCTTGATCCCCGGAATACAGTACAGGTTGGTTTTTAGCTTAAACCCAATTTTTCATAGGTTGCAAAAAGGTAATAAATTGGGTATAGTCATCGCTTCTTCGGATTTTCCCCGTTATAACAGGAATTTTAACACATACAATACATTTGGCGAGGGGGGCCCTATGAAGAAAGTTGAGATAAAGATATATCCAGATTCTAATATAAAGTTAAATGTAGTATGATTGCATTATACCCAACACTGATAGCCCTGCTACATTATGTATCTATAATATGCGGTTATTATTAATATAATTTAAGCACAGTTGAAACCCTTCAGTAAAAAATGTATAATTATATTAATAATTCAGTTATTGAGGGGTAAAAATGTTGGGTACCGAAGAAAGAAGAAACCAAATAGAAGAATTAGTAATGAAGAATAAAGAAATAAAAGTGGCCGATTTGAAGCGTATGTTTAAAGTTTCGGGTGTTACCGTGAGAAACGACCTGATATATTTAGAACGAAAAGGTGTTCTAAGGAGAAACTTCGGTGGGGCGGTACTTAAAGAAAACGGCTATACAAACATAATTGACAGTGGAACTATTAAAAATTTATACGAGAAAGAAAAAATAGGCAGATATGCAGCTTCTCTAATTAATGAAAATGAGTCCGTAATGATATATACCGGGTCTACTACCTTACAGCTGGCGAAATATATGTCCGATTTAAAAAACATTATAGGGGTAACAAATTCTTTGGCCATTGCCTATGAGTTGGGGAAAAATCCCTATATAAAGGTAATTCTAATCGGTGGCTATTACGAACCCGATAATAGTTGCACTTACGGAGAACAAGCAATTCGGCAATTGAATGAATATAATCTTGATAAGCTGTTTTTAGCTGCGGACGGAGTCAGCGCAGAAGGAGGTTTGACCAATGACCATCCCTTTGAGGCTGAATTAAATAAGGCTATGATCGCGAAGGCAAACAAAGTAATATTAATGGTGGATTATTCAAAAATCGGTATTACAAGATTTATAAATATGGGTTCACTTAAAGATATTGATCTTTTGATAACTGATAACAAAGCTCCTAGAGATGAGTTAGATAAGATACAGTCTATGGGTATTGAAGTTGTAGTCGTTTAATATATATGGTATTTTGCAAGTCAATATCATAAGGACATCCTTAATAAACGCAACAATAAGAGTACAATGTCAACTATGTATTGTACTCTTATTATTTTATTAAAATTTTTTAATGTTCTGCAAAATTTTAAAGGTATTTTTAATTTTATGTAGAATAATATAATAAAATCTTAAAGCTATACAAATACAATATTAACCTTAGATTAAGTCGAATGATATAAATTTGTGTCTAAAAAGGTTCCTCTTAGTTTCTTAACATCTTAGTTTATCCCATAATATATTTGTTTTCAGTGTGTGTAATGGGGTATACAAATTCCAAAACATTAAAGGGAGGTTCCGATAATGTCAAAAGTTAATAGTATAAGCAAAATACTCTGCTTAATTTTGGGCATCATTATGATTACTATGCTGTTTGGTTGTCAGAATAATGCTGGTACCCCTGTGGAAGACGATGGGCAATCCACATCGGAAGCTGAGGTTAATGAGCCTTCTACAGAAGAAACCGAGAAAACGTACAAATTAGGTTTCAACAATTATTCCGATTCCCACGAATTCTGTTACAAAGTCCATGAGGGCATAAAGAATGCCTGTGATGAATATGGAGTAGAGTTACTATATGCAGAAGGGATGATGGATGCACAGAAAGTAGTAAACAACGTCGACACTTTTCTTCTACAGGGTGTAGACGTGATATTCGAGTTCAATTGGATGCCGGAAGTGGGCAAACAAATCACAGAAACTGCTAAAGCCCAGGGAGTAGCCATGATATCGGGAGATGTCGAATACGAAGGTGCCTATTATTTCGGGGTGAATAACTATGGTGCCGGTGTGGTTTTGGGAGAATTCCTCGGAGAAGAGATAGAAAATAGATGGCAAGGGGAAGTTGATAGTATTGTTATTGTTTATTACGAAGCCGGAGGGGATGCCTTAAAGCAGAGAATGGGAGGAATAGTAGACGGCTTAAAAAAGAAGTATCCTGATTTTCCGGAAGACAAGATAAAATGGTTTGATAATAATGGTGATGCCATGAGGGCTCAAACCATTGCCATGGATTACTTAACTGCACATCCCGACGATAGCCGTATAATTTTCGCCGCAAACAATGATGAAGGTGGGGTGGGCATATTAGCTGCCGTCGAGACCGCAAATAGGCAGGATGATGTTCTGATCGTGTCCCATGGTGCAGATACTCCCTTCAGAGAAAATATAAGGGCTGGTAAAGGTGACGTATGGATTGGTTCAGTTTTATATGGCCCTGAAAGGTACGGCTCATATTTAATACCCATGGTTGTGGATATAATTGATGGGAAAGACGTACCCGATAAAGTACATCTTGAGCATCTAGTTATTACCCAAAATAATATAGACGAGTACTATCCCGATGAATAAGAATATTGAATGATAATATTTAAAAGCATATAAATTTAACTATTACACACACTGAGCATTTCTAATAATGAGAGTTAGAGGGTGAAATGGTTGGATTCTAATATAATTCTTAAGATGCGCAATATTACCAAACAGTTCCCTGGAGTTCTTGCCCTTGATAAGGTTGATTTAGATTTAAAGCGTGGCGAAGTTTTAGCTTTAGTCGGTGAAAATGGGGCGGGCAAATCAACACTTATGAAAATCCTTTCCGGGGCATATCATGCTGATGACGGAGACATTGTCTTTGAAGGAAGGCCGGTAAGAAACTATAATCCCAAACAGGCCATCGATATGGGCATCAGTATAATGTATCAGGAATTAAACTATGTTAACGACTTGTCCATAGCGGAAAACATTTTTTTGGGTGACCTCCCCCGAAAGGGTATAACCAAAAGAATTGATTATAAAAGGCTTAGGAACGATGCAGAAAAGGTATTAAAACAAGTGGGACTGAATTATCATCCCTTTACTGAAATAAGGCGTCTGTCGGTTGCTGAAAAGCAGCTTGTGGAGATTGCAAAGGCTATATCCAAAGATATAAAGGTGTTAGTAATGGACGAACCTACCTCTGCCCTTAACGAACAGGAAATAGAAATCCTTTTCGATATAATCAAAAAGTTAGCTAAACAGGGCAAGTCGATTATATATATATCTCATAGGTTGGATGAGATCTTTGTAATTTCCAACAGGGTTATGGTCATGCGGGACGGCAGAAATGTTGGGGTATTTAATACCGACCAAACGAGCAAGTCTCAAATCGTAAATTATATGGTGGGTAGAGAAATTAAGGATATGTATCCCATTAAAAGGCGGCAAATTGGGGAAAAAGTTTTAGAGGTGGAAAATTTAAATACTGAAAAGGCCGTTAATATCAACTTTAATATAAGAAAAGGGGAGATTGTGGGTTTATTCGGGTTAATGGGCTCAGGCAGGACTAACATTGTTGAAGCAATCTTTGGAGCCAACAAAAAACATAGTGGTACTATTAAAATTGACGGGGAAAAGGTTAATATAGCAAATCCCAGTATGGCCATCAGGGCGGGCATAGGATATGTTCCCAGTGAAAGGAAAACGGATGGTCTTGTACTTATACAGTCAGTAAAAGAAAATATATCGCTGGCCTATATAGATAGATTCAGGAAAAAAGTATCCCTCGATCTAAAAAGAGAAGAGGTTTATGTTAAAGACTGGGTTAAAAAATTAAGTATTAAAACATCGGATATCAACAATGAAATACAGACATTAAGTGGAGGTAACCAACAGAAGGTTATTTTAGCGAAATGGATGATGACAAATCCTAAAGTGCTGATTTTAAATGAACCTACAAGAGGTATTGACGTAGGAGCGAAAGTCGAGATATACAAGCTCATGGAAGACTTTTGTGACAAAGGTTTAGGAATTGTGATGATATCTTCTGAGCTTCCTGAAATCTTGGCAATATGCGATAGAGTGATAACTATTTGTGAAGGCCGAATAACTGGAGAATATACACAGTCGGAAATCAGTCAAGAAAAACTATTATTAGGTGCTATAGGAGAGTGTTAAAGCGATGAGTATAAGAGGAACAAGTTTTAAGAACCCCAATAATATAAATGTAAAAGGGGAACAACCCATTAAGGTAAAAATGAGGGAAATGTTAAAAAACTCCAGTGACATAATGAGTCTCATAATTGCTTTAATAATACTGTGTGTTGTGTTTAGTCTGATATCGCCCCACTTTTTCAAAGTACAAAACATACTTAATATTGGAATTGCTGCATCGATAATGGGAATCATGGCTGCAGGTCTGACAGTGGCAATGCTATTGGGAGGCATGGATGTGTCCCAGTACGCCATCGTTGCTGTTGTAGGGACAGTAATTGCTATGATGGTCAGGGCAAATCAGCCCATAGGATTGGCTATCGCTGCAGGCATAGCAGTTTCAATAGGTTGTGGTGCAATAAATGGATTTTCGGTGGCGATATTAAAAATAAGTCCAATTATAACGACCCTTGCTACTATGCTCATATATAGGGGATTAGCATATTATCTTACAGAGGCTAAAACCCTTATGGTTACCAACAATTTTTTAAATACCTTGGGGCGAGGGTATACTTTGGGAGTTCCTAATACTGTGTGGATTATGGTAGTGATTTATATACTTATATATTATTTATTGAAATATACTGCCTATGGGAGAAAAGTTTTTGCAGTAGGTGGTAACCCCCAGGCCAGTTTTCTATCGGGTATAAACTTGAAACAGATTAGGTTTTGGGCCTTTGTAGTTAGCGCAGGTGCGGCTGGTTTAGCCGGGGTCACCATGGTAGCCCAGGTTGGTGCGGCAATGCCTAATGTTGGTGAAACGGCATTGATGGATGTAATTACAGCAGTTATACTTGGCGGTATAAGCTTGTCCGGAGGTAAAGGCAAGATTTCAGGAACATTGATGGGGGTATTAATACTTGCAACCTTAAACAACGGTATGGTGCTCGTGGGAATACAATCTTTCTATCAAATGATTGTTAAGGGTTTTGTTATCCTACTCGCTGTATACATAGATGTATTAAGAGGCGGCGGGTTTAAGTAAGAATAACCATAACTCCTAAAGAGGGTGAATTTATGATCAGGGTTGCTTGTAATTTCAGGTTAAAGCCGGGTAAGCAGCAAGAATACAAAAGGCGTCACGACGAAATTTGGCCTGAAATGCTTGAGATAATGAGGGAAGCCGGCATTTCTAACTACTCCATTTGGAACGTTGGCGACCAACTTTTCGGGTATTACGAGGTGGATGACTATAAAAAAAGTAATGATATCCTAAAAAGTAGTGAAGTAGTTCAAAAGTGGAATGAATATATGGCAGACATAATAGAATTTGAAATTGATAAAGAAACCGGCAGGATGAAGGAAATGCAATTAATGTTCTTATTTGAATAAGCGAAATATGGTGCCGATAAACGGTGAGGGGTTTGTTCGGCGCCATATTTCTAGAGACAAACAACGTGCTGATAGAATTGGTATTAGGTGCCTATCTTTAAATAAAAGTTTCCCTAGGTTTATAAAAATTATACTTAGGATGTACAGGGCAAGTATTAAATGGAGGGTGAGTCTGATGAAAATAGAAGCTGCGGGTGCTGCTTTTTCTCCATGTGGGGATAGATTTGTACCTACAGGATATCGGGAAGGTCTTGAATTTAAAAGACAATTGGGAAAGCTATCAAAGATCAAGGGGCTAAAAGGCGTACCAATCATGTATCCTATGGATTTTGATGATCCTGTGAAATTGAAAGCAACTCTTAAAGAATTTGATCTTGAAGTTGCAACTGTGTGTCCGGATACATATACTGAGGCTTGCTGGAAGGATGGTACATTAGCCAGTAGGGATCCAAGTATAAGAAAGAAGATAATTAGAAGGATTAAAGACTCAATGGATTTCTGCCATGAAGTAAATGGGGCAGATATTCTATTGTGGCTAGCCCATGATGGTTATGATTATCCCTTCGAAGATGATTACAGAACCCGGTGGGATTATATTACGGAGGGATTAAGGGAAATTGCATCCTACAGGGATGATGTAAAAGTAACAATAGAATATAAAACTAAGGAGCCTAGAACCCATCAATACATAGCCACTGTAGGTAAAAGCCTGTTACTTGTACAGGAGATTAATTTACCCAACTTAGGTGTCGTGCTAGATTTGGGTCACTCTTTATTTGCAGGAGAAAATCCCGCAGAATCCGTTGCGTTGTTAGACAGATATAAACGCTTATATCATATTCATTTGAATGATAATTATAGGGGATGGGATGACGACCTGCTGCTGGGGAGTGTACATTTTTGGGAAACAATTGAGTTTTTTTATTGGCTTAATAAAATAAACTATGATGGTTGGTATACAATCGATATTTGGCCTACCAGAATAGATGGCATGAAAGCATTACAAGAAAGCGTTACAAGAACCATTGGATTTATGAATCTTGCAAAGAATCTGCCCTACGAAGAAATAAAAAAAATCCAGGAAAAAAATGCAACAATGGATCTCATGGAATTGCTTAGATCAGTGTGTCTTAAATAAAATTTAGCATGTGTAATGATTTCATGGGGTCTCCATATTCCCAAGATTAATATTGAGTTAAAAATAAATTAATAAATGCTTACTAAGAGGTTAATATATTGGATAAAATGGTTGTATATGCAAGCGAAGTATAATATAATATTAGCAATAGGATTAATTATAAGGGGGCATGGTCATGGATAGTTTAGTTAAAAATATTAATGCTCTTAAGTGTGAGGAAATGGATGAACTAGGCAAAAACTTAATGGTAGGAGGGGGAACACCCGGACCCTGCTTGGTTAAAGGAAAGGGGGTAAGGGTAGAGGATATCAATGGCAAAACCTATATCGATTGTACATCCCAAAGTTGGGCATTATATTTAGGGTATTGCAATGATGAAATCAAACAGGCAATAAACGATCATATGGACAACCTAACCCATGTACATCAGGGTTTCCATACAAAACAAAGATATAGTTTAGCCAAGAAATTGGCTAGTTTGGCCCCTAAAAACCTTAATAGAGTTTCCTTTACTGTGGGAGGCGGACCGGCAATCGAAGCTGCTATGAAAATAGCTTTAAAAAATGTCAAGGGCGCTAAAAACTTTATATGCCTATGGGATGCATATCATGGTAGTACTCTTGCCTCGGGGGGGGCCTCATGGATAACCACAAAAGCAGCCGGTAGCTTTACAGGGATGGCAAATTTTCTACCGGATATTAATAATAATTTTATCAGAGTGCCAAACCCTTACTGTTATAGGTGTTACTTTGGGCAAAAACCTGAAACCTGTGATTTGATGTGTGCGCAGATGCTTAAACTGACTATGGAAAAAGGAGTAAATGGTCCGGTAGCTGGGGTAATACTGGAACCTATCCAAGCAAGCGGAGGTCAAATACCGGCTCCTAAAAAATATCTACAAAGGGTAAGGGAGATATGTGATGAATTCGGGGCGTTATTAATCTTCGATGAAATTCAAACCTACTGTAGAATAGGTAAATTTTTTGCAGCGGAATATTATGATGTAGAACCCGATATTATCGTATTGGGCAAGGGTCTGGGCGCCGGCCTACCGATAGCTGCAATAATTATACACGACCGGTTAAAGGGTTTCGATATGAACGCCGAGGAACTACATACCTTTGCTAATAACTCTGTGGCCCAAGTATCAGCATTAAAGCAGATAGAAATAATCGAGCGGGATAATATATTAGATAACACTAATAAAATGGGTAAATATATAGCAGATAGACTGTATGAAT
>JBMNSO010000073.1:0-9247 GCA_050945235.1 Mahellales bacterium | reverse complement strand
CAGTGCTAGATGACTTAAGGTTAATATTTAACTTTGAAATGGATTCTAAGGATTATGCTATTTTAATCCTATCAGGTCAGACACCATTTATTAATCAAATTAGCCGTCAGACGCATGAGGCTTTACGACAAAGAATCATGGTAAATTATTACCTTAAAGGACTTACCAAGGATGAAACTAAAGAATACATTGAATCTAGGCTAAAAGCTTGTGGCTGTTATGAACCAATATTTACTGATAGTGCCTATGAACTTCTGTACTCCTATTTAGCCCCTTGACGAACTTGGACAGTAAACAACAATATGTTACAATAAGTTCAAGTTAGGAGGAGCATCGAAATGCAAAGGAAGAAATACACACCTGAATTCAAAGCTCAAGCCGTAAAGGAAGCAATGGAAACGGGTAATACATCTATCGTTGCAAGACGATACGAACTTAATTCCAATATGGTTTGCAGGTGGGTGAGGGAAATGAAGAAACAGGGGCGGGCACAAATACCAGCGTCTACAAACGCTGCAGAAGTAAAGCAGATAAAGAGCGAGAATGAGCAATTAAAGAAGCTAATAGGTGAAAAGGAACTCGAGAATCAAATACTGCGTGATCTACTAAAAAAAACCAACCCTCACTCACTGACAAAATTGAAATAGCTTATAAATATATCTCACTGGGTCATCCTGCTGTCTGGGTTCTTTCAATAGTAGGAGTAAGCCGTTCTACCTATTATTATCGTATTAAGAATAAAGGAAAGAACAGAAAACCAAGCGGTGGCAGGCCTATTCCGGGATATTCACGAACAAAGGATGACCGTAAAATAGCTGATGAGCAGATTAAGGAATGGCTGCTTCAGTTCATTGAAAATGAAGGTTACGCTTACGGATACGTGAAGTTAACCATAGCTCTTAGAAAGTATAAGCACCTTGTTATTAACAAGAAGAAGGTATATCGATTATGCAAGGAACTGGATATTCTTCGCCCTCAGCGTAAAATAAAGCCAAAGCATCCAAAGAGAATTTCCAGAAACCGTACCATTACTGCATCCAAGATGCTGTGGGAAGTAGATATTAAATACGGGTTCATTCATGGAGAGGATCGCTTTTTCTTTATACTTTCCTATATCGATGTTTTTGATCGTAGTATTATAGATTATCATATGGGACTTTCTTGTACTGCTCAAGATGCTGTAACCACCTTGAAAAGGGCTCTGCTTAAGCGAGATCTCTTTGGCTCAAAGGAGAAGCCTGTAATTCGTAGTGATAATGGCCCTCAATTTATCAGCCATATATTTGGCGATACTTGTTCGGGGTATGGCATAGAGCATGAGAGAATACCATATAAATCACCTAACTCGTAGAATCCATGGCAGCATTCACGGGTTAGCCCCTATTGAATACAGTAAAGCAGTTAGCCAAAACACGGTCAAAGCTATTGAAGTGAGGGTGTAACTACAGCAATAAGGTCGGCGCAGCATACCATTTACATGGGGAGGGGAGTATGGTACCCTAACCGGGCGCGGCCCTGGGATCCCTTTCCACTGGGTCCGCCCAAAGGGGTTGACCCATGCTCTCAGGGGCCCCATGTCAAGGGCGGCTGCTAAGTAAATTAGAGCTTTCTTAAGTAAGGATAAGTTTTTAAAAGGATTTTCTCCAATAATGGGGGGTCAAGCCGAATTTCCGCTTTTGCCTTTTTGATAGCCTGCTCAAATGTTTTGTATTCGTAATGCTTTTATTCAAATCCTACAATAGGAGCAAGAAATTTATACATATGTTTTGTTCGCTCGTCACCAAGCACAACAATTCGTTTTATGGCTGATTTTGGCGTTTTTATATAACAAAATGATCCGAATGAAGACAGAGAAAAGATGTCAACGTAATTCTTGGCTAATTTCTTCATTTCAAATCAATCTCCCTATTTCATATAGGCAATATTTTTATTCGTCACACATTATTTGGTATATCCCTGTCAAAGGCTTTGATGTATAGCTCTTTTACGCTTGCCATTACTTGAACCCAGGTCAAATCATCTGCATAACTGTTTTTATGCTGATACCGGCTCCAAAGGTCAGCAAGCACCTGTGACCGCTCTATCTCTCCCATGATATCATCCCCGGTTTCTAAAAGGTGACTATAGCTGCCTCTCTTTTCTGCTGTATTTTTAAAAGCTTGGGGAAATAAACTCCAGTTGATATCCTGAGCCCTTAGTGTTGTCAGTATATAGACATCATAGTAATCCCGCATTCTTGTGTTGGCGGTACTTCTTGATAAGATGGTTTCAAGCTTTTCGGCCAGAACCGTTTCGAGATTGTATGCCAAAATACTTATACTCCTATTTTTAAATAGTAGTCTAAAAGAATACTCAACTGCCTGTGGAGTGATCTTATCCCCTGTAGTAATATCAACTTTCATGATTTGTCTTGTTTTATCAAGAATTGCTTCAATTGATACACGGATCCCCGAATATTCTGATTCGTCACTAATATTTTCGAATCCTTTTAGGGTCATTTTAACTCCATCATCTACAGGACAATCTAATATTACTTTCATTACTTTCGTCAGCGCTGCTTCGGATAGCGGAATACCTCTAATGGTAGCATCCATATCCATTGTGGATCGGGTATCAATACCAACCATTGCAGCTATCAGCATGCCCCCTTTCAATATGAATCTATCATGGAAAGGGGACAGATATATCCTTTCCAATAGTCGTTCAAGCATAAAATTTCTTAATATAATTTCAGCCTGAACGCTTTTTTCCTTTGAAAGGTTTCGTACCAGTGCCTTCAGTTGTGTTGACGTGTTCATAACAGCACCTCTAAATAATTTCTTAAAATTTTCTCAATTCTTAATATACCGGCATATTTCATCAATCTATTTAGATCCTTATCCGGCTTGCGTATATACCTTTTAAGCGCATCTGATATTACTGCAACATCTTGGTTTTTTCTATCCCGAAGAATATCGCAAATGGTGCGTTCCATATTGTATGTCCTGACGTCATTTCCAAAGGAGGTCTTCTTTGTACAGATCCCAAGATCGAATAATTCTTTTTTGATTGTGTACACAACCAGCCCATGTTGCTTTAACTTGCTGGTATTGTATCCTGTCGGGACCGTCACGCAATAAGCAACCGGATCTCTATCAGTTAAATCATGTAAAAATAAAGCAGTTTCATGGGAATACACCATTTTGCTTTTACGCAATTGGCAGATTAGCATTTTATCCTTCCATACATCCGGTGTAATATAGATACCGTGAGCAATACGTTCAAGCTTACCCTGCCTGACAAATTCACTCAAGTACTCCCTATGAATATCATGATAAGCTGCCAGCTTGGAAGTGATTACGCCTTTACTGTTTTTAATCAAAGCCTCCAGCTTTTTTGTTCCAGTCATTGTATCATCCCCTGTTGACAATTTTGCTTAAATTGTAATTAATAAAAGCACAATTGTCAAGATGAAATTGGAATCATTTGTAAAATATCGCAAGATCACGGGGATTTTCAAGAATGAGAATCAAGTTTATACAGCATCTATCCTATCTCTTCAACCTATGCGTTATCTATTCTGTCAACTCAACCCTACCTATTTTTGAACTCATATATAACCCCAAAATATACCTTCGATATGTTCCCTGGTCCTTTAGGTCGAGTAGACAACTTGAATGTAATTCCAGAAACCCAGTAAAATAAAGGCTTACAGCCTTGTAATCAAAACTACGCACACAACATGGGTTGAGTTGATGAAATTGATGTCTGCGGGCTATTTTTTATAGTATCTGTACGTGGGAACATAGCAACCGGTTTTTCGGTGTTTTAAAAAACGCTGTTCAATAGAGAATATAAAAAATTTTGTGTATGAAAAGTAGGAAATACTCCCTTCTGGTAACAATTAACAATATCAAAACCAGAAAGGAGTTTTTTACTATAATTCTTACCAAAAAGGGGAGACCCTCTCCATACACAAGAAAACTTACACTCTCCCTTAACCTACTTATTCAATCGTTGAAGTCTTAAAGAAATCTCACTCTTTGGTAATCTAACCTCTTTCCCATTATGTTTTTGCAATTCCAGCAGACATAATTTATAGTCATTTGTATTTATATAACCACCATCCAATAACTGATCAAGAATACCAATTGTGCCAATCACGTTAACATTCTCAAACTTAGCAGCTTCACGTAAAGCACCATCACCTGTCAATAAAACGATTTCCCTTGATTTTGCAATTGCCAAGGCTATACGATCATAAATAGATAATCGGGGATAACGTGGGCCAAACTCTTCTGCAAGTTCGAACTCTTCTATAGTGATATCAACGCTCACAAGGCCACATCGCAATAATTCGTCACGTAACCCAATCGGCGACAACAATTCGTCATCAATAGCATCTGAGTTCATTATATAGGTATATGGTAGTAAGAATGGCAACTCAATACGACCAATAACAGAAAAATCAATCCATACATTTGTATCGCTACTTATATACTCCATTATTAACCCTCACTTAAGCCGTAGTGAGAAACTATTTCGTCATATGGAACTTTGAGTAATTCAGCTCCTCTTTGCATACTAATTTCGTTTTCATTTACTGCACGATACACTAACTGTTCAAACAAAGTGGGCCTTTCATTTTCGATACGAACCGGTTCATTCTTTCTCCAACCAGCTGAAGAAGCAGAAATATAAAATTTTTTTGCTAAATTCGCAGAAATGATTCCCAATAATTCTGCACGCTTAACAAGCAAATACATAGAAATTCCATATTCTTGTGCCACTAACAGCATATCTTTTGAAATAATAGTCCTACGAATTCCGAGCTCTCTTATAGCGTCGCTCTTTGGAAACAAGAAAGCACCGCTAATTGAGGTTGCGAGTTCTTCAATCTTATTATCTTCCATGTCTTCTGGCCATTTGTACATCAAATGGGACAGTTCATGCACAATAGTAGATCTGTTTCTTTCTGGACTCATATTCTTATTAATCACAATATATGGGCGTCCGTTGACAAATCCGTTCATACCGGAAAACTTGTCATTATCAACATCACAAGTATATATCAGAATACCTTTGTTTTCTAAAATTTCAATTAAATTATATATCGGGCCGTCAATAGCTAAATTCAAATGTTTTCTCAACGATTGAGCATCGCTTTCGCTATCATAAGAAAGTTCAAGCACATTGGTAGCCGGAGCATTTGGCAAAACATCTCCTCCCAATATTTCAACTATAGTCATAAATCGGTTGAAATACTCTTCTACGGACTCTCGAATATACTCCTGTTGAGTAACAGAAAGCATAGAATTTTTCCTAAACTCGCCATGACAAAATACCAAATTTTCATTTCGGACAGCTAAAAAATCCGACACCCGGACTCCGAGCACGTTTGCCATTTTCTTAAGTAGCTCCATGTCGGGTTTCCGTTTTCCGTTTTCATAATTCGAGATAGCCATTGGAGTGATACTAAGTTGTTTTGCTAATTCCCGTTTAGTCATAGAATTCTTTAAACGGTAATATTTTAAATTTTTGCTAAACATACTTTTTCACCTCATCCTGTTTATATTATATGCCATAATGCAAAAAAGTAAACACCATTGAATAAGATTCATGATAGATTTTTTAATTCTTTTATGCTATAGCTTTGTGCTACTCATATAACCCACTGCGGTATCAATATATTCTCAGATATAAGCAGGATATTATTTTCAACAAAAACTTCTATATAGCAGCTAAGGATATCATTTTCATTGCGATTGTACATTCCAATCTTCAAAATCAAACTGATAATCACATCTGTCCCATTTTTTCAACCTATGTGTAATCTATTTTGTCAACTCAAATTTATCTGTTTTCAGGCTCAAACTCTATCCCCAAAATACACCTTTGATATGTTGCCATGTACGCATTTTGCCATTTTAGGTAGAGTAGACAACTTGGATGCAATTCCGGAAACCTGGTAAAATAAAGGCTTACATACGCGACATCAAGGCAGCACACTCAACATGGATCGTATGCGGTAACATATCAATTAAAGAACCATTCTATCTCTCCTAAAAAGCATACATACCCATTGTTAAGGACCCCATTGGAGTAAGTATCATATCATGGATAGGGGGTGATCTCCATATCAAAGGCTTTAAATGTATAGGGCTGCAGCTTTAGGTCACTGGTTCCCAGGGAAAAAGTAAAAAGGCAGGTAGCCGTGGGGTGTTTGTCGTCCATGGTCCCTTCTTTTACCGATACAACGCCCTGCCCTTTGGCAGTAAAATCTATGGTAAGGAGGCATCCCTCTCCAGAAATACCGTTAACGTCGCCGGTTAGCAGGCAGGCGGCACTGGCCCTGCCCATTTCTTTATCCATGGTATTAACCGGGGTGATGGGCTGAGATTGCCCACCCTTCATAAAAGTCCCCCAGTTAATACTTTCAATGGATATATACTGTGGATCATAAAAGGCCTCCAAGGAAACGCCATATATATCATGGGCACCTGAAATGAATACCTGCATTTGCCCTGCCTCACCGGTGTGTACTCTCTCTGGAAGCACAACACAGTAAATATTAGCCCTTTGATATCCCTTTTCCATACCCGGATTTGTACCTATTCGGATCCCTATGATGGAAAATACGACAGCACAGGCTACAGCTATTACACTAAAGACTAAGTATTTCCTGCTCCTTTTAAGACCATCCATATTCATAAGCCCTTGAGCCAAAATTTCTGGCCGCTAAAACCACGTCATAAATATCTATTATATCGTCCCGGTTTAAGTCCAATGCGATGGAATATTTACCTTGACCCTTGGAAACATTGAGACTTTTAGCAATCTGTATGAGGTCAATAATATCGACCCCATTTTCACCATTCACATCCCCTGCTATCAGCTTGATTTGAATATGTAAATCGTCATTTATTGTAATTTGTTGATTATAGGTAAGGTATCCGGGATTGGTTATAGAGAGCTCATAATCTCCCGGTATAAGATCCGGCACCTCAATGCCTATACCCTCCCTTGAAACATCGTCCCTTAAGTTCCGATCACCCAGCCACTTAAGGGTTAGAAAAGACTGGCCGCCATAGCAGTCTATATTAGTGGTCAGGGTATGACCTTTAAGTATGGAAAAGGATGAGGCATTAAGGTTGATGATCTTTTCACCCTTTTGGGGATCGGGATCGGTACTGAAGACTATATCGCCCCCACCTGGGTCATCGCATATCAATTTCATACGTTCAAAGTTTATTGTCAAATCCTGTGGAGGCTCCTTTGCCTCAAACAAAAATCGGGCAACTGCTACATCCATCACATCCATTGGTGATACCCCGCCTTTTATGCGGGCATTGTACCTTATCTCACCATATTCGTTCTCTTTACCGGAATTATCTCTATCATCGCCGTTCACTATGGGTTCTAAATTTCCATGTAACGGATCATCCGGAGAACATCTGCTTATAAATTCTATTTTTTCCTTATCGAAGGGTAATCTGAATATCATCTGTTTAAAATTGTCCAAGTTCCCCAAATTAACCGAGACATAAAAATTATTGTTGCTGTAGGGTTGGTTCTCTATTTGAATTTCAATCTTGGGATGTCCAATAAAATCTACCATCTGGGGAATGCTTCCCATATTGAAAAGCCCATCCCGTATATTTTCAATCTTCAACTGGTAAAAACGGGCACCGGTCTGGGGCGCTGTAGTCAGTATTATTGAATTGCTGCTACCAAATTGAATATCTTCTATGTCAAGATAACCGGTATATCCGGGCTTGCTGTATTCGATGGAGAAATTATCCGGGTTTAGATTTTCACTGTAATTAACCGGTTCGTCAAACACAATTTCTAATGTATTGTTATCTATACTATTTAAAGTTTGAATGGAAGGAGGAGAATTGTCATTGTTTACGGTAAAGGGAGCAATTTCAAAGGATATGGCCCGGGCTTGGCTATTGGACAGTTTTACATTTTCTAATTTTATATCGACATCCCCCTGATCTATTACCGTAAACTGTACATCCACCATGGCCACACTGCCGTCCAACCCCTCCCGTTCACCGGTTAGGGTGGCAGCCAGGCTGGCCATGCCCTGGTCATTGTCTATGTCCTTAAGGATCTCGGTAAACTCCTCCTGTTGGTTGAAGGTTACTTCGTCTACCTTCAAGACACCAGGCGTATAGGCCAGGTCCAGTTGAAACCCATAAAGATCTGAGGCATCCTGGGCCTGAAGGGATATGGTAAAACTCTGTCCTACCTTGGTATCTATACGGTCAGGGGTTATGACAAGGAGGGTACTATCCTGCTGGGCCATTAACCTAGATGGATGAACAAGTTGCAGCGTAAGGAACAATACCGCCAAACATAATATCGCTACTTTATGTTTCATATTCATCACCTCATAGGGTTTTATTGGAATTATTTCTACAAATTTGCACGATATCCTCCCTGAATCAACATATTTTTGTATATTTTTCTAATTCTAAACAAATATCAGCCTGACCATGTAGCAAAAAAGAGCCACAACCTCCCTTAAATTGTACTTCAGCCTTAAGAGAGGACCACCCACCATGGCAGCCGGAGCGCCGGTATGCACCACACCCAGCCTGCGGGCGGTTACCATGGCCCTGTATAGGTGGTAATCGGTAGTAACAATAACGGCAGTGTCAAGTCCCATATCATCCATTATTTGAAGGCTGTATTCCACATTTTCCAGGGTACTGGCGGCCCGGCATTCCTTAATTATCACATCCTTGGGTATGCCCTTACTAATAAGGTAATCTTCCATAGCCTCGGCTTCGGCCAGGGTCTCCCCCGGTCCTTGGCCGCCGGATACTATAATATACCGGCCGTAACCGTCACTATACAACTGGACTGCCTTATCCAGCCGCCGGGCCAAAATCGGGCTGGGCTGCCCGTCCCATAACATGCATCCCAGCACTATTATACAGTCCGAGGGTTGGGGCAGGGAATTGCTGCCGTAGTACACAATTAGGCCGTAAAGGGTGCTAAAAATTGCAATCATCAATATCAGGCCATATATTAATACCTTTTTTACAGTCTTAAACCTCATTTAACCTTCTCCTCATGGGTAGATAATGGAATTTTGGGCCTTGAGAGAGCATAAAGTATATAGTATAATAAAGTATGTCTTGTGCTGTAATGGTTTTTTATGGATATCTAAGAAAGCGGGGATAAATATGCTCCAAATCATTTTAGGTATAATAATTTTCTTCATACTAATAAGGGTTGCTTTAAAGATAGTAGG
>JBMNSO010000072.1:0-9377 GCA_050945235.1 Mahellales bacterium | reverse complement strand
CTGTAGATACAATTGCTGGTGCCTCTGGGGGCATAAGGTATTTGCCGGTGGTATCCCACAAGAATAGATATGAATTTATAAAAGAGCTGTGCAGTAAGCTGTCGGATAAGCAAAGGTTAATTCCCGGTGGTTTTTTGTATATGACAGATATAATATATATGCCCCATGTAATAGAAGAAATAGGGTGTATTCTGGCAGGATACTTCCTTGATTGCGATATAGATTTTGTTATCACTGTTGAGACAAAAGGTATCCCCGTAGCGTTGATGACTGCCCGGGCATTAAACAAACCATTGGTCATCGCCCGGCGGGACAACAAGGTTACGGAGGGTTCTTCGGTTAGTATTAATTATATATCAGGGTATAATAAAAGGATACAAACCATGTCATTATCGAGAAGGGCGGTTACCAACGGGAGTAGTGCCCTTATCATTGATGATTTTATGAGGGCAGGGGGTAGTGCCAAGGGAATTACTGAGCTACTAGGAGAATTCAATATTTCTGTCAAAGGAATCGGCATTTTGATTGCTACCAAAGAACCAAAGCAAAAGTTAGTTGATAATTATATTTCTTTAATGACATTGGATGAGGTTGATGAAGGAAGTAAAATTGTGAAAATCAGTCCCAGTCAGTGGGTTTAATGAGTAATTATTAAAAAAACTGAAAAAAATTTCAATTTTAAGAAGGAGTATTGAAATATATGCCGAATTATTAACTGACAATGTTTGACTAACTGGAAGGTGGTGAACAAAAGTGAAAATTACCGACGTTAGAATCAGGAGGGTTAATTCTGAAGGGAAAATGAAGGCAATAGTTTCAGTAACCTTTGATGAAGAATTTGTAGTGCATGATATTAAAGTTATAGAAGGACAGAACGGATTATTTATAGCAATGCCTAGCAGAAAAACACCGGATGGGGAATATAAGGACATAGCTCATCCAATAAACGCCCAAACCAGAGAGATGATCCAGACAGCTGTGCTGGAGAAATTCGAGACCATCGGAGAAATCGAGTAGATTAAAGGGGAGACGGAAGGCACGTTTCCCCTTTAATTCTTCGGAATAATTTTAACAATTACTAACCAAATCCCATATTATGTTGTATAATATTATTTGGATTGCCTGTTTGTTTAGGTCAGTGACCTATGTACCTTTGAAGGGAATCATAGTATAAATTTTAAGAAAAGGCGGCTTTATGCTTTTGCTGTATATCATAAAGTAAGATATGATACAATATTTTTGACAATCCTAATTGTACAAATAGATAGGAGGATTATTTTTGAATAAGGTAATAGGATTGATATTAGCGGCTGGTGAAGGCGTGAGAATGAAATCGGATATGCCAAAGGTGGTTCATGAAATATCCGGAAAAACAATGGTCGAATATATAATAGATGCACTTAATGGTATTACGGATATGAAGCCCATAGTTGTTGTTGGTCACAAGGCAGACATGGTTAAAGAAAAATTGGGTGGAAATGTTATTTATGCATATCAGTACCAGCAGCTGGGTACGGCCCATGCCGTAAAGTGTGCAGGTGAATACCTGAGACAGATGGATGGTTATGTTATAATACTGGCAGGTGATACACCCCTTATTACAGCTAACACTCTAAGGCATATAGCAAGTGAATGCATGGATAATGGTTATAGTGCTGTAGTTTTAACGGCGGAGATGAATGACCCCAGAGGCTATGGCAGGATTATAAGGGACGATAATGGACAACTCCAGGAAATAATAGAAGATAAGGATGCCGACGAAAAACAAAAAACAATAAAGGAAATTAATTCAGGTATTTATTGTTTTAAGATAAAGGATTTATTGGCTGGGCTTGACGAAATAAGCAGCGATAATGCCCAGGGTGAGTATTATCTCACTGATATCATTAGAATACTAAGGGAAAGAGGGTTAAAGGTTAAGGCTTATAAAACCGGTGAATCTACAGAAATAATGGGTGTCAACAATAGAATCCAGCTGGCACAGGTAGGTAAAATACTCCGAGAAAGAACCTTGGAGAGGCTTATGTTGCAGGGGGTAACTTTAATAGACCCTTCAAATACATATATAGATGACACCGTTACAATAGGTAAGGATACTATTATTTATCCCGGAAATACCATAGAAGGCAAAACCATGATTGGGCAGGGCTGTATTGTTTATCCTAACTCCAGGATAGTAGACAGTGACATAGGTAATAATGTAAGGATACAAGCTTCTGTAATATTGGAGAGCAAAATAGGAGATGGCACAACTGTTGGACCCTTTGCCTATTTAAGGCCCAACAGTCAGATCGGTCAAGGGGCTAGGATAGGTGATTTTGTTGAGGTGAAGAATTCATCAATAGGCAATGGAACCAAGGTATCCCATTTATCCTATATTGGTGATGCCAATATTGGCAGTGGTGTTAATGTGGGATGCGGTGTGGTGGTAGTGAATTATGACGGCAAGGTGAAACACAGGACTACTGTCCGGGACAAGGCCTTTATCGGTTGTAACGCAAACCTGGTTGCCCCGGTAGAGGTTAAAGAAGGGGCATATATTGCCGCAGGTTCAACCATTACCGATGATGTACCCGAATATTCTCTGGCAATAGCCCGTTGTAGACAGACTATAAAACCTGAATGGGTGAAGAAAAAAGGAAAAAAATAAATAACGAAAGATCAGGAGGTTTACAAATGATAACACATGGCAATGATATAAAAATATTCTCAGGTAATTCCAACATTCAGTTGGCTAAAGAAATAGCCGAACATGTTGGGGTTCCATTAGGCGAAGCTTCTGTAAAAACCTTTAGTGACGGTGAGATTTCTGTTAATATAAAGGAAACGGTTAGGGGTTCAGATGTATTTGTCATTCAGTCTACCTGTGCCCCGGTAAATGATAATCTTATGGAATTGTTAATTATGATGGATGCCTTTAAAAGGGCTTCCGCCGGAAGAATAACAGCGGTAATCCCTTATTATGGATATGCAAGACAGGATAGGAAGGCCAAGGCCAGGGACCCAATTACCGCTAAACTTGTTGCAGACCTGATTACCACAGCAGGTGCGGACAGGGCATTGACCATGGACCTCCACGCCTCTCAGATCCAAGGTTTTTTTAATGTGCCGGTGGATCACTTAGTTGGTGGACCTATATTGGCCAGCTATTTTGTAAACAATAACTTTGAAGGTGACGATTTGGTAGTAGTAGCACCGGATCTTGGCAGTGTAACAAGATCGAGGAACTTTGCCAACAGACTAAATGCGCCCTTGGCTATAGTTGATAAGCGCAGGCCTAAGGCCAATGTGGCGGAGGTAATGAATATTATTGGCGATATTAAGAATAAAAGATGCATATTAATTGACGACCTTATAGATACTGCGGGTACATTGGTCCAGGGGGCAAAGGCTATTATGGAACGTGGGGCTAAGGAAGTATACGCCTGTTGTACCCATGGTGTGCTCTCAGGTCCTGCTATAAAGAATATAGAGGAGTCGCCCATAAAAGAAGTAGTAATTACCAATACTGTGCCCCTCACTGAAGAAAAGAAATCTCAAAAGATAAAGGTGTTATCGGTGGCACCGATATTTGCTGAGGCTATAGACAGAATATATGAAGATTTACCGGTTAGTATTCTGTTTGAATAGAGGAGCTATCATGTTTGTTGTAGTTGGGCTTGGGAATCCTGGGATGAGATATGAAAACACCAGACATAACCTAGGGTTTCATGTAATAGATACCTTAGCCGGGAGGAATGGTATTGCTGTAAATAAAATTAAACACAAGGCATTGACAGGCGAAGGAACAATTGGAGGCCAAAGGGTAATGCTGGTAAAACCTCAAACCTTTATGAATCTGAGCGGCCATAGTGTTGTGGATATACTTAGATGGTATAGGTTAGAGCCCAGCGACCTCATACTAATATATGATGATATAGACTTGAAAGTTGGAGATGTCCGTATAAGAGCCAAGGGCAGTGCTGGAACCCATAATGGAATGAGGTCTGTCATATACCAAATAGCCAGTGAAGACTTCCCGAGAATACGAATAGGTATTGGTAAGCCGGAATATGACATCGATCTTGCCCAATATGTAACATCCGATTTCGATAAAGAGGACGTGCCATTAATTAAGAAAAGTATTGAGAGAGCGGCCTGTGCGGCGGAATGTATTATTTGTGAAGGTGTTGTCAGTGCCATGAATAAGTATAATTAAGTTGTAGGAATATTCTGCAATGAATAGTATCATATCCGTAGTAGTAGTTGCTGCACTATGCTATTTTATTAATAAAGCTGCTATAAAAGCCGCTGGCAATAATGCCATAGTTTGTATTGTGCCTTTTATAGAAGAAGGGCTGAAAACCTTTGTAACCCTGGGACTGGGTGGTATTGTATTGTTGACCCATATATCCTTTGGCATTATAGAAGGGATATATGATTATTTTAACTCGGATAAAAAAATTAATCTTACGGCATCTGTCATAAGCGTTGTAAGCCATTCAATATTCGGTGCTATTACAACGCTTGGATTTGTGCTGTTTAAAAATTGGCATGTGGGCATGATAGCTGCTTCTTTGAGCCATGTATTGTGGAATTGGGCGGTGCTAAAAAAAATGTAATCCCCACCCTTTTAAGAACTGCTAAAAAAAGAGGAGGTAACACTAAATTTGATTGCTTTAAAGCCCATGATGGGGTCGCAGCACATCAAGACTGCAGTCGACAGTTTAGCAAAAGCATGCAATGTTTCTTTGGTAGGGTTATCAGAAGCACAAAAGTGTCATGTGATTTCCATATTAAAATCCCAGATGGATAAACCTATGTTAATAATTACATATAACGATATGCAGGCCAAGAAGATGCTTGAAGATTTGTCCTTTTTCCTGGGAGATAATGTATTACTATTTCCCAACAGGGAATTGCTGTTTTATAATGTGACCGCCCATAGCAATGATATTTGGGAACAAAGGATTACTGTTCTTGGGAGTTTGTGCTTAAGGCAAGCCAAGGTTATCATTGCTCCTGTAGAGGCATTGTTAACGGCTACTATTCCACCCCATCAATTTAGTGAGGGTATCCAATCATTTACCATAGGGGATAAACTAAATATGGCTCGGTTTATCAAAAGCTTGGTAAGGGGCGGCTATGAAAGGGTTGACATGATAGAAGGAAAGGGCCAGTTTAGTGTCAGGGGAGGGATCATCGATGTGTTCGGTGCTGCAATGGAAAACCCTGTGAGATTGGAATTATTTGATGATGAAGTGGATTCCATTAGACAGTTTGATCTTAATTCTCAAAGATCTATTCAAAAACTTTCATCCTTTTCAATTTTACCGGCAAGGGAGGTTACCATGCCGGACGATGTTTTTCAAAAAGCTCAAAAAGAAATAAAAGGACCAATTATGGAATATATCCGATCTATAAACGAGCAGGGTATATACAGCACTGACGGTTTGCTAACCAAATTGCAGCCAATGCTGGATGCCCAGGATAACATCTATTATTTTGAGGGTATTGAGGAATTGCTGCCTATTCTATATAATGAAGTTTTTACATTCTTTGACTACTTAGATGGCGATGGTGTCATATTTATTGATGAGCCCGAAAGGGTTAAACAGCGGGTGGAAAATGTTCATTTGGAATTTGATGAGAATTTTAAAACACTTCTGGTAGAAGGAAAGGTCTTAAAACAACAATATGACTTGATGATTAGCTACCATGGTCTTATGGATAAGGTATTGACACACCCTTGTGTCAAAGTAGTACTTAATACCCTTCCTCGTTCTTTCACAGGTTTTGATGTTAGCAGACAGGTAAGTTTTGTGACCCGGACCATGCATTCCTTCCATGGGCAGATAGAGCTTTTAGCTGAAGATCTGAAAATATGGAAAGATAAAAAATATAGTGTGCTGTTGTTGATCGGTACAAAATCCAGGGGGCTTAACATAGTAAAAGCCTTACGGGATATGAATATCGAATGCATTTTCACAGAAGATAAAGAAAGGGATATTCTCCCAGGTCAAGTAGTGGCCTACCCGGGAAGCATAAGCAAGGGCTTTGAATATCCCGAGTTTGGTTTTGTAGTTATAAGCGATAACGAGATTTATGGTATAAAGAAAAAGCGTACCAAGGTAAAAAAACAAAGGTCGGCGGACAAAATAAATATTTTTACCGACCTTAAACCCGGTGACTATGTAGTCCATGAAAACCATGGCATAGGCCTTTTCACAGGCTTGGTAAAGCTGGAGGTTGAAGGCCAAGCCAGGGATTATCTTCATATTAAGTATCTGGGCGGAGACAGCCTTTATGTCCCGGCAGACCAGATGGATCTGATACAAAAGTATATAGGCATTGAAGGTAAGGCCCCGAAACTGTCGAGGATGGGAGGTAGTGAATGGAACAGGCTAAAGTCCAGGGTAAAGGAATCCATAAAAGAGATGGCAGAGGATTTGCTGAGACTGTATGCTGCTCGACAGACTATAAAGGGCCATAGATTTAATAAGGATACCATATGGCAACGGCAGTTTGAGGAGTTATTTCCTTATGAGGAAACACCTGATCAACTACAAGCCATAGAGGAAGTGAAACTTGACATGGAGACTGATAAGCCCATGGACAGACTGTTGTGCGGCGACGTGGGATATGGCAAGACAGAAGTGGCCATAAGAGCCGCCTTTAAAGCTGTTATGGATGGGAAACAGGTAGCATTTCTTGTTCCAACCACTATTTTGGCTCAACAGCATTATAATACCCTGATAAATAGGTTCAAGGATTTCCCGGTAACGGTGGAAGTGCTTAGCAGGTTTAAAACGGCGGGAGAGCAAAGGACAATTCTGCGGAATGTGAAAAATGGCTTAATCGATATTGTTATAGGTACCCATAGACTGCTGCAGGCGGATGTAAGTTTTAAAGATCTAGGCCTTTTAATAGTGGATGAGGAACAAAGATTTGGTGTTGCCCACAAGGAAAAGATAAAAAACATGAGAACAAATGTAGATGTACTAACACTAACTGCGACACCTATACCCCGAACCCTTCATATGTCCATGGTAGGTATAAGGGATATGAGCATACTGGAAAACCCTCCGGAGGAAAGATACCCGGTACAAACATATGTAGTAGAATATAACGAGCAACTAATAAGGGATGCCATTTTAAGGGAATTGGGTAGAAACGGCCAGGTGTATTTTGTGTATAACAGGGTGAGGAGCATTGAAAAGTTTGCTGTAGTGGTAACACGCCTGGTGCCCGAGGCAAGAGTAGCGGTGGCCCATGGACAGATGAATGAAACACTCCTGGAGGATGTGATGATTGACTTTATGGAAGGCAGGTATGATGTACTGGTGTGTTCCACTATAATTGAAACAGGCCTGGATATACCAAATGTGAATACCATTATTGTGTACGATAGCGACAGATTTGGGTTGTCACAGCTTTATCAATTGAGGGGTAGGGTAGGCCGGTCTAATCGCTTGGCATATGCTTATTTGACATATAGGAAAGACAAAATATTATCGGAAATAGCGGAAAAGAGACTTCATGCAATAAAGGAGTTTACTGAATTTGGCTCGGGGTTCAAAATAGCCATGAAGGACCTAGAAATAAGGGGTGCTGGGAACCTGTTAGGGCCTGAGCAGCATGGTCATATGGCCACTATAGGATATGACCTGTACTGCAAACTGTTGGAGCAGACCATAGGAGAATTGAGGGGGGATATACCCCAAGAACATAAAGAATGTACGGTTAATATGAACCTCAGCGCCTATATTCCAAAGGATTATATAAGGGATGACGGACAAAGGTTAGAAATGTATAAAAAGATAGCTTCAATAAATGTACTCCGGGACAAATTTGATGTAGAGGAGGAGCTGGAAGACAGGTTTGGAGACATACCTATTTCGGTGTCAAACTTGGTAAACATTGCCTATTTAAAAGCACTGGCCCAGCAGGCCGATATATTCGAAATTATCCAACAAGATCAGATATATCAATTAAAGCTCAGTGGCAATAAGGGAATACATCCACTATCAATAAACAGAGTAATGGAAAAATATAAAAACCAGGTAACTTTTTCCGCAACCAAACCGCCCTTTTATATTTTTAAGCCTAATATAAAGGGAGATGAGAGGTCGATACTTGCATTGCAGGAATTTGTAAAGGAAATTGCTGATTTGCACAGCCAATAGTTTTTATATATAATAAATGTGTTGTAAAATACAATAGCAATCTTTAAGGAGAGGATAGTGTTGAAAAAAGGAATATTATTGATGCTTGCCATATTAATAATATCTCTAACTGCAATGGGATGCGGTTTGGTGAAGGTAAATCCTGATGTTGACAGGAAACTGGTAGTGGCTACGGTTAATGGAGATGAGATACTGAAGGGTGAACTTCTTGACAACCTGGATATGGTAAAACAGAGCTATGGAATAACCGAAGAGGATGAAAAGGATAAAGATACAAAATCTTTACTCGATGATATTAAAAATGATATATTGGACAGCCTGATTGATTATAGGATATTGCTACAACAGTTGGAAAAGGAAAACATTGTTGCCGATGAAGAGGACAAGCAGGAAACCAAGGAGTTATTAAAGAATTACAAGGAATACTATGGCGACGATACCTTTAAAGAAATGCTGGAAATGCAAAACCTAACCGAAGAAAAGTATGAAGAATATATCCTGGAGTCCCTTTTAATTGAGAAACTAAAGGAAAAGTATACAAAGGATGTAAAAGTTACAGAGGAAGAGATCAAGGATTATTATGAGGACAATAAAGAAATTTTGTTTAAAGAAAAGGAAACAGTAAAGGTTAGACATATATTAATCGGTATTGATGAGGAAAAGTATAATCTTACTGAAGAGGAAAAGAAAGGGGAGTATGATAAGATCAAACCTAGGGCTGAAGAAGTATTGGCCAAGGCAAAGGCCGGGGAGGATTTTGCTCAACTTGCCAAGGAATATTCCGACGATCCTGGGTCTAAAGAATTAGGGGGAGAACTTGAACCCTTTAATGAAAACGGTAATTTGGTCCAACCTTTTAAGGATGCAGCCTTTGCTTTAAAGGTAGGTGAGATCAGCGATTTAGTCAAAACCGACTTTGGATACCATATAATAAAACTTGAAGAAAAGACCCCTGAAAGGATCCTTTCCTTAGAAGAAGTTAAAGAAAGGATAACCAATAATATATTGCTTGAAAAGAATAATGAGAAATGGGAACAACAGCTGGATACATGGAGAAAAGCAGCTGATATAAAAAAATTTGAAAAAAATATATGAAAATACTCACACATCCCGAATTGTGTAAAAATTTGTAATTATAGAAAAAATATATAACATGAATAAAAGTTTTGGAAGAGTAAGATACTATAATTGCGAAGGTTGGTATTTTAAAGA
>JBMNSO010000071.1:0-9382 GCA_050945235.1 Mahellales bacterium | reverse complement strand
TATACCCAGCTTGGACAATGCAAAGAATATAACGCCTATTACAAGTAATACGGCACCGATGGATAATAATATTTTACTTATTTGGCCAAATCCCATAATATTATCCTCCAATCTATAAGTTGCCCGTTACGTTAGAATACGTTAAAGCATCAAGCCTTTGCAGGGTACAAACCTAATCGTTGTATGACACAAATCTAGTCGTTATAAGGCACCTCTAGGTGTTCATAGGCACCCTTTGTGACTATCCTGCCCCTGGGCGTCCTATTTATAAAACCCAGCTGCAATAGATAGGGCTCATATACATCCTCTATTGTGTTGCTCTCCTCACCGATACTTGCGGCCAGGGTATCCAGACCCACCGGACCTCCGCCAAACTTTTTTATAATGGTAAGGAGCATTCTCCTGTCCACATTATCAAGGCCTATTTCATCCACCTCCAGCAGGTTCAATGCCTTTTTAGAAATCTCGAGGGTGATAATCCCTTCACCCTTAACCTGAGCATAATCCCTTACCCTTTTAAGTAACCTGTTGGCTACACGGGGGGTACCCCTAGATCGCCGGGCTATTTCATCGGCACCCGCATCCTCTATTTCTATGTTTAATATGGCTGCCGATCGCAGGACTATCTGTTTAAGCTCAGGGACGGAGTAGTGTTCCAGCCTGTTAACCACGCCGAACCTATCCCTTAGGGGTGAAGTCAGCATTCCCGCCCTGGTGGTTGCGCCTATTAACGTGAAATGGGGCAGGTCCAGCCTGATGGACCGTGCACTGGGCCCCTTGCCTATGATTATGTCCAGGGCATAGTCCTCCATGGCAGGATACAGTATCTCTTCGACACTCCTGTTTAGCCTGTGGATTTCATCAATAAACAAGACATCATGTTCCCCCAGGTTCGTTAGTATGGCCGCAAGATCACCGGGTTTTTCTATAGCTGGGCCCGAGGTTATCCTTATACTGACACCCAGTTCATTGGCTATTATGTTGGCAAGGGTTGTCTTGCCCAATCCCGGCGGGCCGTACAATAATACGTGGTCAAGGGCCTCCTTCCGCTGTTTTGCGGCCTTTATAAATATATTCAGCTTTTCCTTTGCATTGGTCTGGCCGATGTATTCAGTCATATACCTGGGACGTAGGGTAATTTCCACGTCCACGTCTTCCTTCTTAAAATGACTGGTGATAATCCGTTCTCCCAATTAAATGCAACTCCTTAACTATTTTATACTGGACAGCTCACTTAAGGCCAGTTTAAGTAGGGTTTCTGTATCATAATCCTCTTTATATACATGGGCTATAGCCTTTTCCGCCTCCTGGGCAGTATAGCCCAAGGTCATCAGTGCACTTAACGCTTCGCTTCTGTTGTTGTCGGCCAGTTCAGGCATATCCAAGGGTGGTGCTATGTCCCTTTGCCTGATCTTATCCTTAAGCTCAAGGATTAATCTTTGGGCGGTTTTTTTGCCTATGCCCGGTACCTTAACCAGGTTATTGATGTCATTTGTTAGTAAACTCATGGCGAATTGCGCAGGAGTCATGGCTGATAGTATGGCCAGCCCTGCCTTTGGCCCTATGCCGGATACATTAATTAACTGCTCGAACAACCTCAACTCTTCATCGGACAAAAAACCGAATAGAGTCATGACGTCTTCTCTTACATATAAATGTGTATATACTTTAACTGCATCCTTGGCAGAATCCAGCTTGCCCAGGGTTGTGGTATTGGCATATATCTTAAACCCCAGCCCGTTGACCTCCATAACGAAAAAATCCTTTGCCACATATTCGATATTTCCCTTTATATATGCAAACATAGTATATTACCCCTTTAACAAGTGATTAACCCTTTTGGAGTGGGCATGGCATACAGCTACGGCCAAAGCATCAGCTACATCGTCCGGTTTGGGGACGGAATCCAGCTTGAGTAATGCCTTGATCATCTGCTGAACCTGCACCTTTTCCGCACGGCCGTAGCCCACCACCCCCTGCTTTATCTGAAGGGGGGTATATTCATAGACCTCCAGACCGCAGTTTGCACCTGCCAGTATGGAAACACCCCTGGCATGTCCTATGATCAGCGCAGTCTTGGCGTTTTTGTTGAAAAACAGCTCTTCCACGGCCATATCATCCGGTTTATATTTATGTATGAGATACAGGGTACTGTCATACAATTGTACCAGTCTTTTAGCCATGGTAAGGTCATTGGTGGTTTTGATACACCCATAGTCCAAAACATTAAAATTATTGTATTTGTATTCTATTATACCATATCCCATTATGGCTATGCCGGGATCGATTCCCAGTATTATCAAGGCCAGCCTCCATTATCCATAAAATATTGTATTTTGGTTTCTACTGTTATATTATATATGGAGCAAAGGCAAAATAAAAGTGTTTATGTATATACATAAAAGTATTTGTATAATTATGCATAATATTGTATAATTATTTACAAACGAATATGGAGGGTTTGGAATGGTAGAAAAAGAAAAGGTAATATTAGCGTATTCAGGTGGCTTGGATACATCAATTATAATCCCATGGTTAAAGGAAAACTTTGATTATGAGGTTATTGCCATGGCCGCTGATGTAGGCCAGGGTGAGGAATTGGCACCGTTAAAGGAAAAAGCCATAAAATCCGGTGCAAGCAAACTATATATTGAGGATTTAACCCAGGAATTTATTGAGGATTTTATATATCCCACCCTCAAAGCCGGTGCTGTATATGAAGGAAAATATTTGCTGGGCACCTCCTTTGCACGACCGGTTATAGCAAAGCGGCTTGTGGAGATTGCCCACAGAGAAGGTGCTGTTGCAATTGCCCATGGCGCAACGGGTAAAGGTAACGACCAGGTACGGTTTGAATTGACCATCAAGGCGTTGGATCCCCATATTAAAATAATTGCCCCCTGGCGGATATGGGATATAAGGTCTAGGGATGATGCCATTGATTACGCCGTGGCCAGAAATATACCCGTTCCCGTAACAAAGGCCCATCCCTATAGTATGGATAGAAATATATGGCATCTCAGCCATGAAGGCGGAGATCTGGAGGACCCGTGGAATGAGCCCAAGGACAATGTTTACCTGATTACCACTCCTCCGGAAAAGGCCCCGGATGTGCCTTCATATATTGAAATCGATTTTGAAAAAGGCATACCCGTAGCACTGGACGGTCAAAGGATGGGCTCGGTTGAGTTATTGACAAGGCTGAATGAACTGGGAGCTAAAAACGGTATAGGGATAGTGGATATGGTGGAAAACAGGCTGGTGGGTATGAAATCCAGGGGTGTATATGAAACCCCCGGCGGAACGATACTGTATGAAGCCCACAAGGCCCTGGAGTCCATCACCATAGACAGGCAGACCATGCACTATAAAGAACAGGTGGCCGTAAAGTATGCGGAACTGGTGTATGACGGTAACTGGTATACGTCCTTGAGGGAGGCCCTGGCGGCCTTTGTGGACAGTACCCAGCAGACGGTAACCGGTACGGTCAGGATGAAGCTGTATAAGGGTAATTGTACCGCAGCCGGGATTAAATCGCCCTATTCCCTATACAGTGAAGAATTTGCAACCTTTGGCCAGGATGAGGTTTATGACCAAAGGGATGCTGAAGGTTTTATCAATCTATTTGGATTGCCCCTTAAGGTAAGGGCATTAATGGAGGAAAAGAGAAAGGATAAGTAGCATGAAACTCTGGGGTGGTAGATTTGAAAAGAGAACGGATGAAAGGGTGGATGATTTTCATTCATCCATTGCCTTTGATGCCCGCCTGTACAGGCAGGATATAAAGGGCAGTATTGCCCATGCCAAGATGCTGGCTGCCCGCGGCATCATATCCGGTGAGGAAGGAGATGCAATTGTAAAGGGACTTGAGGCCATTTTACAGGATATAGACGAGGGAAAGATAGAGTTTTCAAAGGAAGCCGAAGACATTCACATGAATATAGAATCCCTGTTGATAGAACGGATTGGAGATATCGGTAAAAAGCTTCATACCGGCAGGAGTAGAAATGATCAAGTAGCTTTGGATTTAAGAATGTACCTGAAGGATGAAATAGACGAGATTTCTTCTTTAATAATTGCATTGCAGCGGGTATTGCTTGACATGGCTAAGGAGCACCAGGATACCATAATGCCGGGTTATACCCATATGCAGCCGGCCCAGCCCATTACACTGGCCCACCACCTTATGGCGTATTTTCATATGTTTAAACGGGATTGGCAAAGGCTGCGGGATTGCCGGAAAAGAACGGATATTATGCCCTTGGGTTCCGGTGCGCTGGCTGGTACAACATATCCTTTGGATAGGGATTATGTTGCGGATATGCTGGGTTTTTCCGGTATTACCGAGAATAGCCTGGACGGGGTGAGCGACCGGGACTTTGCCCTTGAGTTTTTAAGCTGTTGTTCCATACTGATGATGCATCTTAGCAGGTTTTGTGAAGAAATAGTCCTTTGGGCGTCAAAGGAATTCGATTTTATTGAACTGGACGACGGTTTCAGCACGGGCAGCAGCATAATGCCCCAAAAGAAGAACCCCGATGTTGCAGAGCTTATCCGGGGCAAAACCGGCAGGGTATATGGTGACTTAATTTCATTGTTGACTGTTATGAAATCCCTGCCCCTTGCATATAACAAGGATATGCAGGAAGACAAGGAACCGGTCTTCGATGCCGTCGATACCGTTAAAAAGTCTCTTGAAGTTTTTACAAGTATGGTTAAAACGACAAAATTCAAAAAGAAAAATATGAGATCGGCATGCTTGAAGGGCTTTCTAAATGCTACAGACGCAGCTGATTATCTGGTAAAAAAGGGCGTTCCCTTCAGGCAGGCCCATGAAATAATCGGACGGCTGGTTTTGTACTGTATCAGGAATAACAAGGACCTTGGACAATTGTCATTGGATGAATATGAATCCCTTTCACCGGTCTTTGAAAAGGATATATATGACCATATAGACATTAAAACCTGTGTATACCAACGTAAAATAGAAGGCGGTCCCAGCCCCCAGGCTGTAGCCTTGGCCATTAAAAAGGGCGAGGAATTTTTACATAGTATCTAAAGGATATTTCCAACAAAGAACTGGGAAGAATAAGAATGGGACATACCTTTTTCAGGGAACAAGGAACGGGGACACACCTCTCTCAAGCTGGAAGTATTCCCATATGCTAGGTATGTCCCCGATTAATTCCATCAGGCTAGATATGTCCCCAAGTAATATTCTCTTAAGCAAGGTATGTTTCCTATTAATTCCCTCAAACTAGGTTTGTTTTCGAATAACCTCCTCAAGGGTGATACTTTCCCGAATAATATTCCCATAAGTAATATGTTTTCCCTATCTGGTCTGACCGTTTCCAAGGATAATATACTTGGTGGTGGTTAATTCGTTAAGTCCCATGGGACCCCTGGCATGAAGTTTTTGTGTGCTGATGCCTATCTCCGCCCCGAATCCGAACTCAAAACCATCGGTAAAACGGGTGGAAGCATTTACGTAAACAGCCGCTGCATCGACCTTTTCCAGGAATTGCTGGGAATGACTGTAGTTATCGGTTATTATGGCTTCGGAATGACCGGTACCGTATTGGTTTATATGGTTAATGGCGGCCTGTATTCCATCAACCACCTTAACAGCCATAATAAGATCCAGGTATTCGGTGGACCAGTCATCCTCCGTTGCCGGGATGATATCGGGTATTATGGCCGCAGTTTCATTGCAGCCCCTAAGTTCAACGCCATTGTTCCTTAACTGGTCGGCTATAAGGGGTAGGAACTTAGCAGCTATTGCCTTATCCACCAACAGGGTTTCAGCAGCATTACACACCCCAGGCCGGTTTACCTTAGCATTGGTTACGACCTCTAAAGCCATATCAATATTACAATCTCCGTCCACATATACATGGCAGTTTCCAACACCGGTTTCAATAACCGGGACGGTGGCATTTTCCACCACAGATTTGATTAGCCCCGCACCTCCCCGGGGGATTAGTACGTCAATATAACCGTTAAGTTTCATCATCTGGGTGGCTATTTCCCTTGAAGTATCCTGTATCAGTTGAATACTGCCTTGGGGTATCCTCTCTTCGTATGCTTTTGCCGCCAAAACCTCTACAATGGCCTTGTTTGAATTAATTGCCTCGGAACCTCCCCTAAGGATCACTGCATTTCCTGTTTTCAAACAAAGGCCTATTGCGTCTACCGTTACATTTGGCCTGGCTTCGTAGATTATTCCCACTACACCCAAAGGGACCCGTTTTTTGCCTATCTGCAGTCCGTTGGGTCTTTTCCACATGGACAGAACCTCGCCTATGGGATCGGGCAGATCCCTTACCTGGCGTAGACCGACGGCCATATCCCTGATCCGCTTTTCATCGAGTTTGAGCCTGTCCAGCAAGGCGCCGGTTATGCCCTTTGTCTTTGCGTTTTCCATATCTATGGCGTTCTGCTGTATTATATAGCCTGTATTTTCCTCCAGACTTTGGGCCATGGCTTCCAAGGCTTTGTTCTTAATATCTGTTGTAATATTTCTCAGCTCTGCCGATGCCTTTTTACATGATGCGGCCAACGTTAAAAGTTCATTATTCATTTACTACTCCCTCCCTTTTGCTCTTTCCAGGAAACAGGGTGCCTATTTCCTCTCCCTTCAACACCTTATATATATTCCTTGGCTTGTCTCCGTTTATTATAACCATATTTATCGAAGCATCATAACACAGCCTTGCGGCCATTATCTTTGTCTTCATTCCACCCGTTCCAAAGTCGCTTCCCGTTCCTTCACAATCCTTAAGCATGTCATCATCGATTTTATCTACCTTTGAAATGAGTTTTGCATTGGCATACTTATGGGGATCCTTGGTATACAGTCCGTCAATATCGGAAAGAATTATAAGCAAATCGGCGTCAATAATAGCTGCCACCACTGCCGACAGGGTATCATTGTCCCCAAATTCTATTTCTTCTGTTGCTACGGTGTCGTTTTCATTGACTACTGGAATTACTCCATATTTAAGCAGTGTTTCAAAGGTATTTTTAGCATTGTTTTTTCGATCGGCTTGGGTTATGACATCCTTTGTGAGCAATATCTGAGCGGCTATCTTGCCGTATTCGCTGAAGATTTTTTCATAAACCTGCATTAGTATGCCTTGACCGATGGCGGCCATTGCCTGTTTTTCCTGAATGGTGACGGGTTTATATGTCAAGCCAAGTTTTGATGCACCAACGCCTATGGCTCCTGAGGTCACTAAAACGATTTCCTTTTCCTGGTTAATAAGATCAGCCAATACCCTCACCAGCTGCTCTATTCTTAGAAGATTTAACTTTCCGTTTGGATATGTTATAGTGGATGTTCCAACCTTTACAACTATTCTGGTACACTGTTTCAAACTGTTCCTCTTACTATCCATTTCGACTCTCCCCACATGATTATTGTTCCTTTGGTTTCTTGCCAAGGGTTTATATATAACCTTATATACAACATTTTAAACTTTATTATATATTAAATCAAATATATATTAAATCAGACATCTGTTAAGATAAAATAGAAAATAATTTAACGGCCAAAATAAAAAAGGCAGGTTTAACTGCCTATGTCCTCCAAAAGTAAGTCCAGATGGTATTCGTCATCCACCACCAGACCGTCCTGTATTTGCCGTTTAAAGTCCTCCGGTAGTACGGTTATCGGGATTGATGTTTCTTTGAACAACCCAGGTTGTTCCCCACCCAACTCATTCTTATAGATACCTATATATCCGTTATTATTCATAATTATATAGTGCTTGGGACAATATCCATCGAAGTACTGCATCAATAAAACCTCTTGTTGGGAAAAATATATTACATCCCAATTATCAAAATATTCCTCCAACTCCTGTGAATTCATCCCAATAAGGCCTTCTTCAACAATGGATTCTTCGACAACGTCATGGCCGCATTTCCTGTATGCATGGAGAAATTTGATTTTGGTATCCCTGGTGATTCTCTGGTCCAAGTCTGTTTCATATACACCATCGCCTTCCATTTCATTATCCGATGGATAATCGGTGTTTAATTGTTTTTCCGACGGAATTTCATTTGATTCCGGCAGCTGACCGTCCTTAAGTACACTCCTATTGGTAAAGTAGTATCCGTATATATACCCACTTCCCAGAAGAAGTATGCCGACCAAAATGAATATCAGTATACCCCTTGACTTTCTCCTGTTTTTGGAAAACATAATATTATCCCTCCACCATACTTTGAGATAATATTATTTCCAAATTTTTATAGGTTTATACAAAAATTATGAAACTATGGGTTCAATAATAAGCCCGATGTCCAATTGTTTAATGGGAGCTTTTAAAGTAAAATAAATATAGAAGCAAAAAGATAGATTTGGAGGCATAAATATGGGTGGTATTATTGGAGGTTTGATAATAGCTTGGATATTATCCTGGTTTGGCATTGACAATATTGTTATCCGTGGTGTTAATGAACTATTCGATATAGAGATTTCCACAGCCGGGTATTATGTATTGTTTGCCATTATCGGTTTAATAACCCAGCTCTTTACAAAGCGAAAATAAAGACGGTTACATTGAGAGGGTTTGTGTTAATGCAAAAAACGCCTTGTCCTGCCCATGGGTTATTTACCCATGGGCAGGACAAGGCGTATAGGTTAATTTAACCCCACTTCTATTCTTCGGGCATATCCCAGTTATGATACACATTCTGGACATCGTCATGGTCATCAAGCTTTTCTACCATGGCTTCCAGTTTTCTGGCGGTATCTTGGTCAAGGGAAACGGTATTTTGAGGTATCATTTCTATGCCCGCTGAAACAAATTCCACACCTTTGCCCTCCAGGGTCTCCCGTACATCGGAAAAGGAGGCAGGGTCGGTATATATTTCGTAGACATCGTCCAGAACCTGTATATCCTCAGCACCGGCCTCCAGTGCTTCCATCATGAGATCATCTTCAGTCAGGGGTATGTTTTTTTCGGTAATCAGTAATCCCTTTCTGTCAAACATCCACGCAACGCACCCGGATGCGCCCAAACTGCCCCCCGCCCTGTCGAATATATATCTCATTTCACCGGCTGTCCTGTTCCGATTATCTGTTACGGCCTCTACTATTACGGCGACACCGCCGGGGCCATATCCTTCATAGGTTATTTCTTCATAGTTCACATTGCCCAGTTCGCCGGAGGCTTTTTTAATGCTTCTTGATATGGTATCATTAGGCATGTTAAAGGACTTTGCCTTGGCTATAGCGTCCCTGAGTTTCGAGTTCGTTGAGGGGTCACTTCCCCCCTCCCTGACAGCGATGGCCAATTCCCTGCCTAGTTTGGTGAATATTTTACCCTTTTGGGCATCGGTTCTTTCCTTTTTATGTTTAATGTTAGCCCATTTT
>JBMNSO010000070.1:0-9410 GCA_050945235.1 Mahellales bacterium | reverse complement strand
ACAATTTTCACCATATAATTTGTTCACCACAAGCTTATTAAACAGATGTTAGGAATTTTATCATTAATATTATATATTGAAAGTTTTATGCAAACGTTATCAGAAATAATAACAAAAGATGGAGGATATAAATGACAGCGAAACTTAAGGACATAGCAGAATATTTGAATGTTTCAGTATCAACAGTTTCTAGAGTTGTGAACAATAAAAGCTATGTGGATCCCCAAACCAGGGAAAAGGTTTTATCGGCATTGGAAAAATTCAATTATCACCCCAATGAAATAGCCAGGAGCTTAAAAAACAAGACTTCAAAGGCAATAGGCATAATAGTACCGGATATCACTAATAACTTCTTTTCCACGGTTATTAAAGGTATTGAGCAAATAACTAGACAGCATGAATACTCAGTAATTTTATGCAATAGTGATGAAAATCAGGAGAGGGAGGAGGAATATGTACAGCTTTTGTTGCAAAAACAGGTGTCAGCTTTGGTTATTGCAACCGTAAGTAAAAACATGAATCATGTGAGACAGTACATAAAGCATAGAATACCAGTGGTTTTTATAGATAACCTACCTAAAATAGATGAAAATTTTGACTTTGTTGCCATAGATAATATAAAAGCCAGTTACGATCTTGTTAAACACCTTATTGATCTAGGCCACAAAAAAATAGCCATCATTTCTGGACCCCGTCATGAAACCACCGGTGAAGAACGGTTAATGGGCTGGAAAAAGGCGCTATCGGATCATGGCATAAGAATAAAGAAAGAATGGATAGGAGAAGGTGATTTTAAGCAAGACAGTGGGTACAACATTATGAAGGAGTTTTTAAAACAGGAGGAATTTCCAACAGCCATCTTTGCCGCAAACAACACCCTGGCTTACGGAGCAATACAAGCCATTATGGAGAAGGGTTTAAGAATCCCCCAAGATATTGCCATAGTATGCTTCGATGCCTTAGACCCCACAGGCTTAATACGACCCCAAATAACATCTATTATTCAGCCTGCAGAGGAGATAGGCAAAATTGCAGCAGAGATTATTATACGAAAGATTAATAAATCCAGGATTAAGATTTTTGAAAAGGTTGTTTTACAGCCTAAATTAATAATCAAAGAATCATGTGGTGCAAAAATTCGTTAGTATCGGTTATTTTAAGGCAAATAAAAAGATGTATTCAATATATATCTTAGATATATCTAAGGCAAAAGTACAGTTGTATTTGCTCTATCTGTATATTGTATTTTATCAATTCTAGTATATTCAATAAATCACAATATTTACCACACAATTTTATTCCTACATTTCTAATTCTTTTGTTAACTGACCCTTGTTCCTTACCTGAAGTTGAGGTGATTTATAAAGGAGTGAAGGCATTGGCTGAAAAACTCATAAGAATGGAACATATATACAAGGAGTTTCCGGGTGTTAAGGCCCTAAGGGACGTTTCCTTTGAATTAATGGAAGGGGAAGTACATGCCTTGGTGGGTGAAAACGGCGCCGGAAAATCTACATTAATGAAGGTGCTTACAGGAGAATATAGCAAAGATAAGGGGAAAATTTTCTACAGAGGTCAACAAGTTGAATTTAATAGTGTAAGGGACTCTCAAAAACTTGGCATAGTTATGATTCATCAAGAACTTAATCTTATGAATCATCTTACAGCGGCACAGAATATTTTTATAGGACGGGAAGCAAAGAGGAAATTTAAACTGTTTTTAAACGATGGGGAGATTAATAAGCGGGCATCTGATATTTTCAAATCTCTTAATGTGAATATAGATCCAACGGAGAAGGTTGGTAATCTAACCGTTGCCAAGCAGCAAATGGTGGAAATTGCAAAGGCGTTGTCCTATGAGTCTAAAATACTTATTATGGATGAACCAACAGCTTCACTTACCAGCGGTGAAATTGAAGACCTGTTCAGGGTAATCCGTATGCTACGGGAAGAGGGAAAGGGGATTGTCTATATTTCCCATAAATTAGAAGAGCTTAAGCACATATCAGATAGAATAACCGTTATGCGAGACGGTGCCTATATTGATACCGTTCCGACAAAGGATGCCGATCTTGATATGATTATTAGCATGATGGTAGGGCGGGAGATATTTATTACAAAAACTCAAAGCCACGTAAAAGATGTTGCGCCGATTGCCCTTGAAGTAAAAGAACTCAGGCGCGGGAGAATGGTTCGCAATGTTTCTTTTAATGTGCGACAGGGCGAAATATTAGGCATAGCGGGTTTGATGGGTGCTGGTCGTACTGAAACCGGTCGTGCCATATTTGGAGCAGATAAGCTGGAGAATGGAGATATATACGTATACGGCAAAAAAATAAACATTAATAATCCGAGCGACGCTGTTAGAAATGGAATAGCTTATCTTTCGGAGGACAGAAAACGGTATGGTTTAAATCTTATTTTGGATGTGGAGCATAACATTTCAATTGCTAATATGAAGAAATTTGTAAAAGCTAAATTTTTTATCAATAAAAATAAGGCACAAAAGAATGCCAGTATAATGATAGACCGTTTAAATATCAAGACACCGTCGGTACGGCAGATAGTCAAGTACCTTTCAGGAGGCAATCAGCAAAAGATAGTATTGGCTAAATGGTTGACCCGCAATTGTGACATCCTGATTTTTGATGAGCCCACCCGCGGCATAGATGTAGGAGCAAAAAATGAAATTTATAATCTTTTAAGCGAATTGGCTTCCCAGGGCAAGGCGGTTATTATGATATCATCTGAGCTGCCGGAAATCATTCGTATCTGCGATCGGGTGGTTGTCATGTGCGAAGGTCGTGTAACCGGAGAGGTTAAGGATGATGATATTGACCAGAACGTGATTATGCGTTTAGCAACCAAACGGGAATCAAAAGTACGATGAACGGAGGAGAGAACATGAATACTATAAATGTATTTAAAAGCAAAGCAGCAACGCAAAAGTTTATTATCCTGGTACCGTTATTTGTGTTATTTGTCTTCTTTGCTGTAATGAGGCCTACATTTGCTACTTATGAAAATGTGATGACCATTGCCCTGTCCACATGTGTTAATGGTTTCTTAGCCCTAGGCGTTACTTTTGTTATTGTATCAGGCGGTATAGATTTGTCAATAGGTACTGTAATGACATTTACCAGTGTACTAAGCGGCGTAGGCTTCACCCGTTGGGGTATGCCGCTGTGGCTGGCTATCATATTTGGTTTTTTAGTAGGTATAGGTTGCGGGGCCATCAACGGCTTTGCTGTTGCAAAAATGAAACTACCTCCTTTCATCGCCACTATGTCGATGATGATGATGACCAAGGGCCTTTCATTAGTTATATCCGGTATTAAACCAGTATATTTCATAACGGCAAAGGGTTATCAAGATATAGCCCTGGGTTCGTTTTTAGGGATAGAAGGATTTTACAACGCATTTATACTATTTATACTGGTGATAATAGTCGCTTTTATTTTGTTTTCCCAGACACTGTTGGGTCGTTTTACGGTAGCCATAGGTTCAAATGAAGAAGCAACCTATATATCAGGTATTAATGTTGATAAGTGGAAGATACTTATTTATACCCTTTGTGGTTTCTTTGCAGCCGGTGCAGGCTTAATCATGTCTTCCCGTCTCAACTCGGCCCAGCCCCAGTTAGGAGCAGGCTATGAATTGGAGGCAATTGCTGCTGCTGTTATAGGAGGAACATCCATGTCAGGCGGCGAAGGCAGCATAATAGGTACGGTAATTGGCGCCTTTATTATTAGTACCTTAACAAACGGATTGAGGGTTATGGGCGTATCTACCGAATGGCAGTCGGTGGTAATAGGATTTGTTCTTGCCTTAGCCGTATATGTGGATTTAATGAGAAGAAAAAAGAATTGAATATCCTATACAACATTTTATCAGTCGGTGGAGTGTGGGATAAACAAAATCTTAGGTGATTGTTTTATTGCTTTATTATCGGAAAATGCTGATGATGGACATGGTAAAATCCTTTGGACCCAATAACTCCGGGGTTTAACGGGGTTAAAATAATAATTTAGAGGGAGGAGACGATATGAAAAAGCTTATAATTATGCTTTTGACTGTGCTTATGGTATTCCTTATTGTATCCTGTGGGGGGACTGAAACTACATCACCTGAACAACCGGCTGAGGGAGGAGACAAACCGTATATTCCCATGATTGCGCTGGGTTTCAGCCATCAATTCTGGCAAGCGGTAAAGTCTGGTGCGGAACAGGCAGCCGAGGAGTTCGATGTTGTGATTACCTTTGAAGGACCAGAAACAGAAACAATGGTAGATAAACAAGTGGATATGCTAAAAACTGCTTTATCCAAAGACCCAGCTGCTATATGTATGGCCGCCATTGACAATGAGTCTGTTGCTGCCGATCTTACCGAGGCTAAGAAAAAGGGTATTAAGGTTGTTGGTTTTGACGCCGGTGTAGGGGATTTAGCTGACAGCCATTGTTCTACCAGCAACTATGAAGCAGGGGCGCTGGCTGCTGAAAATGCAGCCAGATTGCTTAACAACAAAGGCGTTGTTGCAGTAGTTGGACATTCACAGACCACCGTTGACGCCGTTGCAAGGGTTGAGGGTTTTATGGAAACCATACAGAATAATTATCCGGACATAGAAATTGTTGATGTGCAGTATGGTGAGGGGGACCATTTGAAGTCGGCGGATATTGCCAAGAGTATGCTAACTGCCAATCCAAACATCAATCTTATTTATGCATCTAATGAGGGGGCATGCGTTGGTGCATACAATGGTATGAAGGAAATAGGCAAAATCGGCGGGGTTATGTTGGTAGGTTTTGATTCATCGGCTGTTATGAAAGAGGCTATCCGTAACGGCGAAATTGCCGGGGCTATCACACAGGATCCTGTTGGTATGGGTTATAAAGCTGTAGAGGTTGCAGTAAAATTAATAAATGGTGAATCTGTTGAACCGATTATTGATACCGGCTGCTATTGGTACGACGCATCTAATATGGATGAAGACCATATAGCACCACTTCTGTATGATTAAAAACCTAATCCTAGTTACAGGGCATTTAAAGCCCTGTAACTAGGATTAAGCCATAAGCATTTTATTCCATGAGTAAAAGTATATTATGGTTTATAAGCTTTGTTTTCCTCCAAATATTTTTTACTATGCCATGGATAAACAGGGTTACTGTTTGAATATATGGCTTAAGGATTTTAAGGTAGGTGACAGGAATATGAAGATGTATGGCAAAAGGGTATGGTTTTTCCCCGATGGTGACAGACCTCCAATGGGGGACAGTCCCCTAAAAGGGCATGAATCCATTATCATCCTAAACCCCAATAAAGTTGATTCAAGGATAACAATAACGCTATATTTTACGGATAAAGAACCTGTTCGGGATATTCAGGTTTATGTAGCTGCCGAGCGGGTCAAGTGTATCCAGACCCATAAAGAGGAAGATTTTGGGGTCCATGTGCTACCATTATCAACACAATACGCAATGAAGTTGGAGAGTGATACACCGGTTATTGTGCAATACGGTCGGCTCGATTCCAGGCAGTCAAACTTGGCTTATTATACAACCATGGGTTATGGTGAGAGATAAGCAAAAATAATAAGCCTTGGGTAAATAAAGAATGGTATCCCAAAGATTGAAGGACGAGTCAATCTTTTATTAGCTTATTTAAGATATATAGCAACTTATTTTGATAATGAGAAAAGGGATTTTTATCATTCATTATTATAAAGCAATATGAAGAGAGGAGTAATAACTATGCACGGACAAGTTTGTATTCCCAAAGAAGAATATAAGCTGAGGGTTCAAAAAGCAGCTGACTTATTAAAGGCAAAGGGTTTGGATGTGATGATTGTCAATTCCACCGATGGTGACTATGCCAATGCCCGGTATTTTTCCGGTTTTTGGCCGCTCTTTGAGCGCTGTGGAGTAGTTATCGGTGCAAATGGCGAGGCCGGCCTTTTAGTGGGTCCTGAAAGCCGGTATTTCGCCGAGGACCGCTCTAAACTGGAACGGATCTTTGTGCTCAAAGAATATAGGGAATCGGCCGATCCCCAATATCCTGAATTGACTGCCGATACATACCAGGATGTATTTAAGGCTTTAGGGATAACGGGTAAGAAATTGCGTATAGGTGTGGCAAGTTTTTTGGATACAACTGTTATTATTATGGAAGGTATCAGGAATGCATTTCCTGAAGCCGAAATCATACGGGCCGATCATATTATGGTACAACTGCGTTCAGTCAAGTCCGCTGCAGAAATTGACTGTCTTCGCGAAGGTTACCGTATTGCGGAGCTGGCAACCCAGGCTGTTATCGAGGAAATACGGCCTGGTCTCACCGAATTGCAGATGGTGGGCGTTGCCCAACGGGTGATTTATGAAAACGGAGCTGAATATGAAGGTTTACCTATGTATGTCTTTTCCGAACAGTCCACCCGCCATGCCATTTCCCGTTCCAGTTATCGCAGGTTTAAGGCTGGGGATATTGTACAACTCAACTTGTCAGCAAAAATCGACGGATATTCAGCTTCCATAGGCATGCCCATTGTTTTGGGTAAGCTGGAGGGGAAACGCAGGGAAGTGGTAATGTTTGGACTTGAGGCCCATAATTGGACCGAGCAGCAGCTAAAGGCCGGTGTGTATGCCGCCGACGTGGCTAAAGGTTTTCATAAATACTATGTGGAAAACGGCTATGGTGACAACTTTGTATATGGACCTCTCCATGGTACGGGGTTATGCGAAGTTGAAGCTCCATGGGTGGAGACCAATTCTGATTATTATTTTGAGACCGGTATGTGCTTCCAGATCGATACCTTTATATCAACCAAAGACTTTGGTGTCCGATGGGAGAAGGGCATAGCTATTACAGAAAAGGGCTGTGAAGTCCTCAGCGGGCCTATTGGTAAGTTGCACGAGTTGAGTTTTTAAAGATTTGGGGGTTTATTATGGATAAACAGATATACGCTATGATAGGGGTGGATATGGAGACCGACGTTGGCAGTTTTACACCCTTTTATGAAGGAACAAAACATGGCACTCCGAAACTTATACAATTATTCCAACAAAAGGGTATAAAGGGTACCTTTTATTTTACAGGGGACTGTGCCAAAAAAAATCCCAAGGTAGCGGAGATGGTACTAAATAGCGGAAATGAAATAGGGTGTCATTCACTATATCATGAAACAGTGGGGGATGAGTTGTTTCCCATTCCCAATGAACATCCTTTACTCCCCCATGAAGTTATGCCCAGGATAAGACTGGCCACCCAGTGGATTGAAGATATTGCCGGTGTTCGGCCGGTTTCATTCAGATCACCGCGGTTGTTTGGTTCAACCGCTGTTGTAAATGCCCTGGAAGAGCTGGGGTATGTTACAGATGCTTCATATCCTATGTATTTTTATCGTCAACGGTTTTTTCCCTATCATCCCAGTCGCGATGATTGGACTAAAGAAGGGAATTTGAGGATTCTGGAACTCCCGAATTTTGCGGACATGACAATGAAATCCCAGGACCCGGGTATAGAACGTGACCGGGATCAGTGGCCATTGTTTAGGACCAAGGGTTCAGAATACATCCTCCAAAGGATAAAATCATTTATCGAGTTTTGCAATGCTAACAGCGTGCCGCGGTTTTTGTGCTTTTATATACACCCATGGGAGTTTCATCCCATGAAAGAACAATACAATTTCGGTGAAGCACAGGTCATCCCTGAAGGGTTTATTACCCAGGGTTGCGGTGACCGGGCCCTTGAAGAGCTATCTAAAATGATAGACGGGCTGCTGGAAATGGGAGCCGTATTTAAGAAAGCTGTTGAGTATACACAGATATTCGGATGAGCGGGGGTTTTATATAAAGCTATATGCTATTAGTTACGACCATTATGAGTATTTACTTTCCAATGGAGGGAAGTACTAGCATAGGACACTAACATATGGTAAAATGGCTATGGAAACTTCATATATAGATACATACCGAGGAACGGGATGCACAACAATTGGAACAGATTGGTACTGTGGAAACTTCACATATAGGTATATATCTAAAACAAATACTGTATATAACGTTTTTGGCATTTTACGACTATCATGCCTAGGCATTATAAGCCTGGGCATGATAGTTTACCCTATTAGAACCGAATTTAGGAAGGAAGAAAAATGATAACAAGGAAATCTCTAAGGAATCTGCTAATTTACTTATCCCTAACCCTGTTAGGGCTGTATATGGCAGCATTTCAGCGTTCCCTGGACGATATCGGCAGGTATTTTGAGTTTATGGGTGCATTTACCGGCCTTTTGGTAACCAGTCACTTTGCCGGTATCTTTATTATGCCTTTAATATCAGGTGAACTGGCTGATAAATACGGCAGGCGGGTCATTATATGCACTGGCTTTGCACTGCTGTTGGGTGGTTTGGCGTTAAGCATTGTGTCCAACCACATCTTTTTATATATACTTGCCATATTCTTTATAGGCGGAGGCTTTGGCATAGTAGAAGGTATCATGACCACCGTGCTGGTAGACCTGAACAAAGAAAGGGGAAGGGCAGTTATTAATATATCCCAGGTTTTCTTTTGCATAGGCGCATTGGCTGGGCCGTTAATAACCAGTTTGTTTATATCTATAGGCTATACTTGGCGCAGTATTTATGGTATATTTGCCGTTGTTTCTTTGTTTTATATGATTTATTTTCTAAGATTGCCCATGGTTAATGTTAAAGCTACAGTAGAAAAGATCAAGGGTACCATTGTATTGCATCTTCTCAAAAAACCAATTCTCATAATGCTGTCAATCTCCATATTGATGTATGTAGGAGTCGAACAAGGAGCTGCCTTTTGGATTGGCCGGTATACTGGTACCATGACAGATTCCACCCTGATGCCCAGTATTATACTGTCAGCCTTCTGGGGTTTTATGATACTCGGCAGGATACTATTCGGTGTATTATTGGGAAAGGGGGATATCATAAAGACAATCATATGGTTGACCGCATTTTCCTGTCTGGCCTTAGGTGTGGTTATTGCTGCAGATAATTATATAATATCGTGGATAGGCTTTGCCCTTCTAGGGCTGAGTATGTCAGCTATTTGGCCTCTTATTGTTGTATTGGCCAATAGATTTTTTGGTGAGTTTAGAGCTACAGCCTTTGGTATCATGATGGCCTGCAGTGCCTTAGGAGGTATGATTATACCCTTTATAGCTGGTGTTATCGGTGAAACTTTAAACTTCAAGCTGGGTATGGGCTTCTTTATAATTCCTTTGCTGGCGATAATCGCATGTCAGGTTATGGTAAGGCGAAGAACGATCCTTCAAGTTAAAAGGGATGTGGAAATAAACTGATTAACTTTCACATCCTTCAGCATCATTTACCGTATCGTCAGTTCCATTCTGATGATACTTTTTTTCTTTTTTCTGG
>JBMNSO010000069.1:0-9436 GCA_050945235.1 Mahellales bacterium | reverse complement strand
ATATCGTTTACAACTACTGTAAGATTTTTTTTATTTTTTAGCAGCTGAGCCAATTTTAATATGGTGGTACCTGTATCAAGTATGATTACGTCCCCATCCTCGATAAGCTCTACACCTTTTTCCGCTATCGCCTTCTTGGCTAGGGGATATTTCACTTCCTTCTGATAATAATTAGGTTCAAAACCACTTTTTGACACATTAATGGCACCACCATGGGTCCTCTTAAGCATTCCGGACTTTTCAAGGTCTCTCAGGTCATTCCTGATGGTGGCACCGGAGACGTTAAAGTACTCACATAATTCAGGAACCATTATTTTATTCTTCTGCCTTAGCATCTCAATTATCTTTCTTTTTCTCTCTTCCGCAAACAACGGTTCGTTAGTATTATTGCTCATGTATAGTCGTACCTTCCTTAATGTAATATTAATTGATATGTTTCTGTGACTTGTTTAATAATCTTCCTATATATATCTGCTGGTTTAGAATATTTTTCATGATTTTGTTGGTCGGGCTGTATTCTTTCTAGTCTTTTGATGTACCCATCAATGGTAATTTTTATATCATCATATAGACCAATGCCATACCCTGCGATAACAGCATCGGCCATAGCAGCCGTATCGCTATTTTTTAAGGTGGAATACGGTATGTTCAATACATCGGACTTTATGGAATTGAATATAGCACTCTTTGCCCCACCTCCCACAGCTATTACTTCATTAAATTCAACCATGTCTGTTAAAGCTTTTATGATGTCCAAATAATACTTATACTCATATGCTATGGCTTCCATAATGGATCTATACATGCTGCCTCTTTTGTGGGACCAGTTAAGACCCAACCAACTGCCCCTCATGTATGGATTATTGGGACAAACCCGGCCGGCAAAATGAGGGATAAAGAACAGGCCGCCGCTACCCGGCTCTTCCAATGCTGCTTCCTGATCCAATTCCTTAAAACTTATGGAACCCTCCTGGTCTGTTAATTGCTCTTTGAACCATGCCAGGCACTGGCCGCCGCCACTGATATATGCCAGAGGAGTCCACAAATTAGGTAATACCGAATGCATGTATATAAGAGTCTTGGAATGGGTATCCGGTTTGTATGTGTCCACACAACAGGAAAATACCGAAGCCGTACCCGCTATATCGAATACCTTTCCCTTTTCAGTTATTCCCGCACCTAATGTGGCTGCCGCTGTATCACCGCAACCTCCAACGATTGGGATACCCGGCACAAGGCTACAAACCTGCGCCGCCTCTTGTGTCAGATGCCCGATTATATCCCAGGGATTTATTATCCTGGGCAGCTTATCCTTGGATATAGCCAAGTCCTTTAACAACACTGTGGACCATTCTTTTCTGTACACATCGGCAAAACCCGAAAAGTGCAGGTGGGTATAGTCTATATAGGCGTCCTGCGATGACAGGCCGCACAATCTTCCGGCAATATAAGTCGTCAGAGTAACAAATTTATCTATATTATTATAAATATCACGTCTTTCATGCTTCCACCATAATATTTTGGGTCCATGGGCATAAGTCACTGGACAGCCTGTTATGCTTATAAACTCTTCTTCTCCCCATTCTTTTATCATGGGCATATACTTTTCGCACCGGGTATCCAACCAGGAATCGTAATTTGTAACGGCATTCCAATCCCTGTCTATGCCCATGATGCCGGCCATTTGTCCATCTAATCCTATGACCAGCACATCACCACCATATATCCCGGCTTTGTCTATTGCCTCCCTTATTCCATCCACTACAGAGCCGTATATCTCATCAGGTAGTTGTTCGATAATACCCTTGGGTCCATAAATCAGGTTGGATGGTTTAAAGACCTCTGTTATCAGCTCTCCATCGGCACAAACCAATGATGTCTTGGTACCCTGGGTCCCTATATCGATGCCTAATATATATTTTTTAGTACCCATACAACACCTCCTAAAAAACTATGACGTTCTTTATTCCATCTCCCCTTTTAGCTGCATCTAACGCCTTATTAAAGTCCTTCAGCTGATATCTTCCGGTCACCAAAGCCTTGACATCCAAGATCCCCGATGATATAAAGCTTAAGGTCTTCCTAAAATGAAAATTGTTAGCCCGTGTGGTACCTGTCACTTTCAATTGCTTGTAGTGTATTAAATTGCTGTTTATCGTTATCTGCTCCCTGGATGCAGGCAACCCACCAAAAAAGTTTATTGTACCGTTTAGACCTACCAGTTCCAATGACAGGGCTTGGGCCTGGGGAGAGGGACAGGCTGTAATACATACATCCACCCCTTCATTATCCGTTAAATCCATTATATATTCCTTTAAATTGTCGGTATTGGTAGTAATAAATGAACTATCTATCTTTTTACAGATATCCAGCCTATCCTTTGACAAATCATTCATTATTACCTTGGATGCTCCCGCCATCTTTGCCAACTTAGCATGCATAATACCGATGGGCCCGGCACCTATTATAAGTACACTATCACCGGGTTTTATTTCACATCTTAAAAAACCGTTGTATGCACAGGACAGGGCTTCGTTTATTGCCGCCTCTTCAAAGCTGACATTGTCCGGAAGCTCAATGATATTACCCTGTCTGATGGCCTGCTCGGGTATCTTTACATACTCGGCAAATCCTCCGTCTAAGTTTATACCCAAGGCTTTATAATCCGAACACAGATGAAAGTCACCCTTAATGCACAAATTGCATATGCCGCAGCCCATATTAGGCGCGATTGCTACTCGCATGCCTTCACTATAACAGCTTACATTTTTGCCCACCTTTTCTATTATTCCGCTTAGTTCATGACCTAGGATCCTTGGATGTTCACGGTCTATATCCCCTCGCCCGCTTGTAATTATCCTTACATCGGTGCCACAAATAGCCGCACTCTTTACCTTTACTAATATTTCATTATCATTTATTTTCGGTTTGTCTACTTCCTGAATCCTAACATCCTCTATACCGTACATTATTGCTGCTAACATCTTTAATCCCCCAATACTATAACTCTATTACACTTCCTTCTTTTATTGAGCGGTTGCCCGCTGTCACGACCTTTACCGCCATCTTACCATCAACACCTGTAACCTTAGGCGTACTATCATTTAATATACAATCGACGAAATGGGTATCTTCGGCCAGATAGGCATCTTTGAATAATGATCGCCAGCTGTTCATTAATGGCCTTATCTGGCCCTTACTATCACTACATACTACTACTGATTTCTCATGCGCCTGGCCTATAAATATAACCCCCCTGGTACCTACAATCTCCGTCCTTGCATCATAACCATATTTCACTGAAACACCGCCATCTATTACACCCTGAGTACCGTTTGCCAGTTTTGCGTTCATTACTACGTTATCGTAAAAATCCGGATATTCATTTTTTACATCTTTGCATCTGTAGTTCCCTCCAATTGCATATACTGAAGAAAACTCACTTTCGCTAAACCACCTGACAGTGTCTATATCATGGCTGTTGACCTCCGCCAGGGGCCCGTTGCTCTTATCTATGTCATACATCCATCTTTGGGGAACGCTCGGCCCTCTTGTTAAGGATTTTACCAGTACTATATCCCCTATCTCGCCGGCGTCCAATGCTTCCTTGGCATGGACATAGCTTTCATCAAACCTTCGCATAAAACCTATCTGTAGTTTTACCTTGGCTCTTTTGGTTTCTTGTATCATTAGCTCGCATTCGTTTTCATCCATGGCCATCGGTTTTTCACATAATACATGCTTGCCTGCCCTGGCTGCATTTATTACAATTTCCTTATGGTATACTGTGGGTGTTACTACCACAACCGCATCTATATTGTCATCGTCCAGCGCCTGGTGATAGTCGGTATAATATCTTTCTATTTCCAGTTTATCGGCTGCATTTTTTGCAACATCATCATATGGGTCGACCACCGCCGCCAGATATGCATTGGGCACTCTGGACCTGAAATTTAATGCATGTATCATACCTGCTCTTCCTGCACCTATGATACAAACTCCCACCTTCCCTTTATCCATGAAATCTCTCCTTTTAATCTTTAAAATCTTATTATGTTATAATTCCATATTAAGCAAATCTATCCTTATGGTTATAAACCTTTTGCATATAATATACTGGATAGAACTACCTCCTTCGTTTGATCACGAACATATTTCGTACAGTATCATTTGCTTTCATATATTACACATTAGATTATATATTCTATATAAAAGCAAAAAATCCTTCTTTTATTTTTCATTTTCTTTCACATATTGCTAAATGTTATCATAGAGCCTTCTTAAGAAAAGTACAAAAATGGATACTATTTAGAAATTAAAGATGTAAAAAATATTTATATGTTTTAGGCTACTCTTGTACCTCATGGGATAACTGACTATTTAATTCAGTCAATCGCTTTGATAGCATTGTATTTCTCTTAGTAATTTTGTTATTGCCGATAGCCATGGCCAGGGCCTTTTTCGAACCAATAAGTATTAATACCTCCTTAGCCCTGGTTACACATGTATACACCAGGTTTCTTTGGAGCATAATGTAGTGTTGCAGCGCTATAGGCGCAATAACTATTCTATATTCGCTTCCTTGGCTCTTATGAATAGTAACGGCGTAGGCCAGTACTACCTCATCCAATTCTGTAACATCATACTCCACCTGTATTCCGTTGAACTCTATTACTAAATTTTTATCTTCCTGATTTATTTTGACTATTCTACCTATATCACCATTAAAAACATTCTTATCGTAATTATTCTTTATCTGCATTACCTTGTCATTCAACTTATACACAACAGAACCGAATCTTATCTCAACCTGGCTGGGATTTAGGGCTTGCTGCAATACCTGGTTAAGATTTGCGGCACCCAGTTCACCCCTTTGCATGGGACATAATACTTGAATATCATCAATGGGGTTTATCTTATAATATCTAGGCAACCTATAAGCACATAGCTTTTTAATAACTCCAATAATCTTATCCGGACTTTCTTCCTGTATAAAGAAAAAATCACTATCTTTACCGTTATACAGCCTCGGAAACTGCCCTTTATTTATTCTGTGGGCATTGGTTATGATCCTGCTGCCCAAGGCCTGACGGAATATCCGATTCAATTTGATAACCTTTATAACACCTGAATTGATAATATCGGACAATATATTGCCTGGTCCTACAGACGGTAGTTGATCAACGTCCCCTATTAATATTACAATGGTTTCATTCTTTATCGCCTTTAAAAGATTATAAAATAAAATTATATCCACCATGGAAAACTCATCAATGATTAACACATCACAATCCAGTGGATTATCCTCATTTTTATTATAGCCATTCGGGGGCTTATACTCCAACAATCTATGGATAGTCTTGGCTTCCAGCCCCGTGGTTTCGCTCAGCCTTTTAGCTGCTCTGCCGGTAGGGGCCGCCAATAATATGGATGCACCTAGGCTGTTAAAGGCATTGATTACACCTATGGTGGTTGTAGTCTTCCCCGTACCTGGACCGCCGGTCAGCACCATAAATTTTGATGTAATGGCTGTTTTTATCGCCTCAATTTGTTTATTATCGTACTTTATACTCGAATCCTTGTGCAGCCGTGATATAATCTCTTCAATCTTTCCCACTTCAAGCCCAGTAGGTGTAAACAGAATATCCCTTATCCTCTTTGCACTGCCCAACTCGCTATGGTAAAAGGCAGGGAGAAACAATAAACCATCATAGTCCGATATTATTGACTGCTCCTCCAACATTTTGTCTATGGCAAGTTTAATGTGCCCTTCTGCTACATCAAGAATCTTTACGGCGCAGTCCAATAACTCCTGCCTTGTGGCATAGCAATGGCCGTCATTGGAAAGCTCCTTTAATACATATAAAACACCGGCCCTGCATCTGTGGAAATCCTCTTTAACGAGCCCTAGATTTTGCGCAATTTTATCGGCTGTTTTAAAACCTATGCCCCAAATATCATCGGCCAGACGATAGGGATTTTCCTTTACTATCTTTATACTTTCATTTCCATAGGTCTTATATATCTTTACAGCATATGCGGTGGATACACCATGGGACTGTAAAAAAAGCATTACATTTTTCACTTCCCTCTGCTGCTGCCAGGCCGACTTTATCATCTCGACTCTCTTTGGGCCTATGCCTTCCACCTCTATTAGCCTCTCCGGCTGCCGTTCTATTACTTCTATGGTTTGTTCCTTAAAATACCTCACTATCCTCTTGGCATTCACCGGGCCGATACCCTTTATTAGGCCACTACCCAAGTATTTCTCAATTCCTGCTATGGTCGCTGGTACAGATTCTTTGAAACTATATACCACAAATTGCCTTCCATACTTACTGTCGTACCTCCACTCGCCCATCAGATTAACAACCGCACCGACGTTAACAGAAGGCATATTGCCTACAATGGCTACCAGGTCATGAAACCCCTTTGATTTTATCTTTGCTACAGTATACCCCGTCTGCTCATTAATATAAGTTATTCTTTCGACTATTCCGGTTAAAGAATCCATTTTTTACCCAACTCTCCATGGAAAAATATACAGCACCTAAGGCATCAGAAACCCTTTGTCTACAGCCTTATCAATCAGTTCCTTTGCATAATTCCAAAGCACGTTGGAAGCTTCTTCAATGGCCCCATTCCGTTCAATAACCCTATCGCTGGTTATATGATGTTTTTGCCAACTATGCCCATTGGTATGATAATTGTGCAAAAGAGGTTGCAGCCTATCTAGGGCCGCTGCAAACCGGGCTTCGATTGTTTTTCGTTCTTCAAATTCCTGCCATAATCCCATAAGCTCCTTGGCCTGGTCTGGGGGAAGGATACTAAACAACCTTTCTGCCGCCCTTTGTTCCCGTTCCTGTTTATCCTCATGAGCTTTGTCATCATAACAGAAGGTATCCCCGGCATCTATCTCGATAATATCGTGGATCAAGACCATTTTTATAACCTTTGAAACATTAATGCCCTTGTCAACCGCGTACTCCGACAACAGCATGGCCATCACCGCCAAATGCCATGAATGCTCCGCATCATTCTCATGCCTAGAACCATCCATTAATACCGTCTGCCTACATACCTTTTTCAGTTTATCAATTTCTACTATAAACTCTATTTGTTTTTCCAATCTTTCATTATCCACCGCTTAGTCACTCCTTTGTATCCGATACTTCTATATCCGACATTAACACCTTAATATTTTCAAACCCATAGGTTTCATGGAGCAGATCTCTGATTAGCCGAGCAAACCATTTATCCACAAAGGGGCTCACATGTACTTTGTCTATTATATCCTGGATACCAATATCCACTTCCAAGGACATGTCATCGTAATCCTTCGATATCAATACCCTGACCTCATTTTCATATTCATAGGCCTTGGATTTACATATCAAGAAATTCTTTGTAATAAATTCTTGATTTCCACACCAGTATCCTAAATCAGTATTTCTATTAAAATCGATATATTGCACCTTTCCTATTACTGCCCCATGGGGATTCAAACTACGGCTTAATTTTCCAACCGTTGTTTGTATAGCTATCCCATAGTTCCTACCATAAATCTGCCACATTGCATAGGACTCTTTGTCCAATGCACTCCAACAACTAACAAAAATCTTTAACCTATCCTTCTTCAAAGTACTATATATTTCTTCATGCCATTGTTTCATATCCTGGGGCCAGCCCCTAAAGAACAATTCCGGCAGCCTGCCCTCGAAGACATCTTGAAACTTATCAATCCTGGTAAAATGCAGCTTTTTGAATTGGAGCATGGCCATAAAACTCGGAAAATCCATATACCTTACAACCACAAGATCTTGGCTGGGTATAAAGTCTTTATCTATACCATATAAGAAAGATGCACGGTCATCCATTATGTTGGTCGTATCCTCCTGTCTGCATCTTATACTTTATTATTGTATTATTGTGCACATTTAAAATAAATATCATTTGTTCACCCATACTTTTCCTAGATCCTATCTTATCATACATGTGGGCTATTTTCATCATTAAGTATATTGGAATATACTTAATGCACTTAAAAAACGAGGAACTATTATACACCCCTAGCATGGGTCCGGTATATAATAAATGATTAAAAATATAAAAGGCAGATAGATTACTCGTCTATTTGCCTTTTATTTCATCTAAATATATTTATCTGTAAACTTATATGTAAGTTCAGTAGACCCGCTTTACCCTTTCATTTACAGACTAGCGGCAATGCGCTTCAGCTCCTTGACACTAAGGGCTACCGCCTCATCTTCTCTATTAGTCCAATCAGTGTGGGGATGATCTATTTCCACTGCCAGGAAACCTTTGAAACCAGCTTTGTGCAATATCCTGGCAAGTTTCTGATTATCTACCAACCCCTGGCCCACCGGTACCCCGGCAAAGAAGAACCATTCATTAGGAGATACATTTTTATCAGGCATTAAATCCTTCACATGGGTAGCATACACATAGGGTGCCAACTTTTCCATACCTGCAATGGGGTCATCCAAAAGACGCAAAAAGTTGCCGGTATCAAAATTAAGCCCAAGATATTCAGAATCCACACCTTCCAATAATTGAAGAATTTCATCGGCCGTAAAATCAATATGATTCTCCACCGCCAGTTTTACTCCAACGTCTTCTGCCACCTTAACAGCTTCTTTGAACATTTTTATCAAAGCCTTTATTTGAGGTCCATGGGGCTCATGGCGGAACATTAAACTGCTTCCTACAACCCTCATAACATCCGTGCCAATGGCTTTAGCTCGTGGAATACTGGCTATCATGTCATCATATGCTTCCCAGTTTTGCCCTCTTTCCAATCCGTCGGGATGGCCCCAAGCATATACACGATCAAAACCGTACTCATCTAACTGGGCTTTTAATTCCTTAAGCCAACCTTCATCATAACTTGGGAAAAAACACGATTCCAATGAAACACCATCTACCTCAAGCTCCTTGGCCCTCTTCAAGAAATCTTCCATGGTCATTTTCTTATCAGGGGCTTGTTGGTCAGGGTATACTTCTCCAAAGAATCTGTGATAGCAATAACTATCAATCCCAATTTTCATAATACTTGTATCCTCCTTTTTATTATATTTTTATTAAATTTTTTTCACTTGAACAGACCTATGTTGGATACTGACATTTTTTACGTCCCATTCAGTAGACATACTAGTGGTGCCGATTTGAAATATTTTACGGGTTTTGTTTCTAGTTGATTCTAGGAAATGATAATTGCTTTATCATATTGTAGCATTTTATGATTCATTTGTTACTGTATAATTCCATTTGTTATTAAATTGTCCTTTGGTTACTAGTATAATACCAGGATTTTTAAATGTCAAGAAGCCGTTATCATTTGTTTGTGTCAAGTAATCGTTGGCAATTTTCTTTTCCCTGTAATTCAAACTGTTAAAGCAGGATGTAGAGCAGCAGC
>JBMNSO010000068.1:0-9521 GCA_050945235.1 Mahellales bacterium | reverse complement strand
CGACATCCTCTATATTAACACATCCATTTCCCTGTGTCAATATGTTTTTTCCTTCCTAATTACCCATCCTTTGCGCCTTCCCTGCGACGCTCAATTAATATATCATATATTATTATGTGTATTCAACATCTTATTATGCCGTATTTTAGCCAATTATTAAATTTATATTGAATTACTTGTCCCATGCGTAAGTTTACTATTGCCTTCTTTAGTTTACATATTATTTTATTATGGATGTATCTTTTGTTCCCCTTTTTCTTTCCTTTATTTAATGCTTACCTTTCCTTATCTGCTGTCATTGTTTTATACTTACGGTAAGCCTTAACTTCGCTTTGAACCAACAGGCCAATGGTTACGCCCAGCCATACACCACCCAGTATAGAAAGTTCAATAAAGTTGTTAACTATCCATAAGGGAAGGGGAATAAAATCCAATTCATAATAAATTATGCGGCCATACATACATAATAAGGGCGGGAGCATATATATCAGGCTTTTTATGTTAACAGTAATTATCCGAGTTTTATTACTTCCTCTTACCAGTATGTAACCTAGGACAACCGACGGTATCGGCATAAACATCCACAATACGTTTATTATATCATGCTGGCCAAAATATATGTTATAAAAATGGTTTTTAAACAATTCTATATAGGCGATATTGATAAAAAAAACGATAAAGGGCATGAATAGTTTTAAGGCTCTTGATTTCTCAATCTTCATAGGCGCTCAACCTTCTATTCAATACTTTCTACAATGAACATATACAATAAACATATTAGTAAAATTTAATACAGCACTTCTCCATTAAAATTTATTCTATTGAAAGAAGGAATATTACTCAAATGATAGAATAATAATAAGCAGATCCGATTTTTAAGAGGTGAACTTAAATGAATAAAGAACAATTGCAGCAGCTTACAACTTGGACCGGTTTTGTAGGCGTCATGAGTATAATCTTCGGAATCATAAGCGCCATCGCCGGATTGTTAGCCTTTATCGTTGGCGCCTTACCGGGAATAATAACAATAATAATGGGAGTAAAATTATTAAGCGTCAAAAATACCGTTCAAGCCCTTTTGAACCAGCCTGAAGGCGAGGACAACATGGCAAAAATAAACGAATTGTTTGCAAACTTGGGTGGCTATTTTAAAATTCAGGGGATATTGATTATAATAAGCTTAATCCTTATAGTTGTCAGCGTAATTTTTATCATAACGGCAGGTATGGCAATTTCACATGAAATAATGGATGCTATCCTTGAAGGACAATATTTTTAATAATATTTATTATTAATATTTATCATTAACTATCATAATATTAGATAAATAATTAGGACTAAGGAAAGGAAATACCTTAGCCCCTTTTATTTTTCTAAGTTGAAAAAATCCTGGAGCACAACACTGATGGCACCTAAACACGCCATTTCTTCACCAAAACTGGTGGGTAATATCTTTACATCTTTGTTATGCCTAGGATATTTGTGTTGCCTTGCAAACATAACTGCCTTTTCAACATAAGCGGGGCAGGCAATGGTAAGGTCTCCTCCGATTATTATCATGTCAGGACTGTAAATATTGATTATGTTTATTAGCCCTATACCTAAATACCTCGCTGTCTTTTCTATTATCTCCATACACAGCCCATCCCTTTGCTCAGCACCTTTAATTATATGATCCACCGTTATCTCATCTATACTTGAGATCATATCGTTGAGAAGCGTAACGGCACCCCTTTTAATCTCGGATACAGCCTTGCTCACCATATACAGTCCGGAAGCTAAAGCCTCCAAACAACCAAAACCGCCACATGTACATTGGGGACCATCTATGTCAATTGTCATATGTCCTACATCCCCGGCGCCATCCTTAAAACCATGGTATATCTTCCCGTCAATTAACATTCCTCCACCCAAACCTACCTTCATGGAGTTTATCACAAATAAACTCCTTGCATCCTTTGCCCCGCCAAACCAATATTCGCCCAAAGCAGCAGCTACCGTTTCCTTTTCTAAAAAAACGGGTATGCTGAATGCCTTTTCTATAATACTTTTAATGGGCACGTTAATCCATCCTGGAAAATTTGGCGGATTGACCAGTATACCCTCCACATGATCGTAGGGTCCCGGTGCAGCAATACCTATACCTATTATCTTATTCTTTGGGACACCGGTATTTTTAATCAACCTGTCTATCAATGCTATCATCTCATCGATTATCTTTTGCCTACCGGCCTTCCTATTAATGGATACAGTATCCTTATATATCTTTACGGCCTTTAGGTTGGTCATTATACCCATGATATAACCGGTGGTTAATTCCACACCAATGACATAAAAAGCATTTGCCTTTAATTGAAGCATGATAGGTTTCCTGCCGCCACATGAAGTTCCAAGGCCAACTTCTTCCAAGTAGCCCTTTTCCATGAATCTGTTTACTATATTTGTTATTGAAGAGGATGTTAATCCTGTAATGCGAGCGATGTCTTTCCTTGAGATGGGTTCATTCTCCCTTATCACCTTAAATACCGTTGAAGCATTAAATCTTTTCATGGTTTCATTATTCATGTTAAGAATTTTATGCATAGAAATGACCTCACTTTATTTATGCATTTAATTAACTTACTTATATTTTACACTCTTTCCTATGGTAATACAATTCTTTTTATCCACTTAACTCGCCGGTTTTACCCGACATCACTTAAAAGGGCACTGAATGTAAACACTCAGCGCCCTTTTAAACAATTTCTCTATTCCTCGTTTTTATCCACCAATGCAACCGATACGACACTATGGCCTTCATCTAACCTCATAAGGGTAACACCCTGGGTATTCCTTCCCGTTACAGATATATTATCAATTCCAAGCCTGATTATGGTACCGTCGGAATTAATAAGCATTAAATCTTCATCCCCCTTAACCACTTTAATGGCAACCAGTTCACCGGTTCTTGCCGTTATATTGGATGTGATGATGCCTTTGCCTCCACGGGTTTGAAGCCTGTATTCCGATATGGGCGTACGCTTTCCATATCCTTTTTCCGTCACCACCAATACCTCACCGTCGGGACAAACTAGGTCCATACCTATTACATAATCCCTTTCATTAAGGTTCATGGCCTTCACTCCCTGGGCTGTCCTGCCCATTACCCTCACGTCCCTTTCCCAGAAACGTATTGCAAGGCCCCGCCTGGTTCCTATAATTAATTCATCATCGCCGTCGGTCATCTGAACGCCTATTAATTCATCATTTTCCCTCAGGGTTATTGCAAACAAACCGGTCTTTCTATTGGTATCCAATTCTTTAAGGCTCACTTTTTTGATTAAGCCCTTTTTAGTGGCCAGTACGAGGTTATGCTGGTCATCGAATTCCTTTACGGCAAATGCCGCCGTAATCTTTTCTCCGCTATCCAGTTGAAGCAAGTTAACTATTGCGGTACCCTTGGCCTGCCTTCCCGCCTCAGGTATTTCATAGGCCTTTAATCTATAGACCCTGCCTTTATTTGTAAAGAACATAATATAATTATGGGTAGAGGTTATAAATATCTTCTCCACAAAATCGTCTTCCCTGGTTTGAAGACCCTGTATACCCTTGCCGCCCCTTTTTTGTATCCTGTAGGTATCGATCGGCGTCCTTTTGATATATCCGAAATGGGTAAAGGTTATTACTATCTCTTCCTGTTGGATCAAATCCTCAATATCTATTTCATCTACAGCAGCACTGATATTGGTCCTTCTTTCATCACCATATTTTTTCTTTATCTCCCCTAGTTCTTTCTTTATTATGTCATATACCATATAATCATTGGCCAATACATCTTTAAGATATTTTATGGTCTTCAACAGTTCATTGTATTCCTGCTCAATCTTTTCCCTTTCCAGGCCCGTCAATCTTTGCAGGCGCATGTCTAATATAGCCTGGGCCTGTTTTTCGGTAAGATTGAATTTCTTCATAAGGCCGTCCTTTGCAATTTGTACGGTCCTTGAACTCCTTATCAGATTTATAACTGCGTCCAAATTATCAAGGGCGATTATCAGACCTTCCAGAATGTGGGCCCTTGCTTGGGCCTTGTCCAAATCATACTGGGTGCGTCTGACGATAACGTCCCTTTGATGATCAATATAATGAAAAATGGCCTGCTTTAAAGTAAGTATCTTAGGTTCATTGTTCACCAGGGCCAACATTATCACGCCAAAGGTATCCTGCATCTGTGTATGTTTATATAATAAATTGAGAACAATATTGGGATTTACATCCCTTTTTAGTTCTATCACTATTCTCATACCACTTCTGTCTGTCTCATCCCTGATGTCGGAAATACCTTCGATCTTTTTGTCCCTTACCAGCTCGGCGATCTTTTCTATCAACTTTGATTTATTTACTTGATAGGGCAGTTCTGTTACTATTAACCTGGACTTCGTTGGGCTTAACTGTTCTATCTTAACTTTGGCCCTTACAATAATTCGACCCCTACCGGTCTTATAAGCATTCTTTATGCCTTCTCTGCCCATTATAATGCCACCGGTTGGAAAATCAGGCCCTTTAATATATTTCATTAGTTCTTCCGTTGATATGTCCGGTTCATCAATAAGCTTAACTACACCATTTATAACCTCCACCAGGTTGTGGGGGGGTATATTGGTTGCCATGCCCACTGCTATACCGGAAGAACCATTAACCAGCAGATTGGGAAACCTTGAAGGAAGCACCACCGGTTCTTCCAAGGTCTCATCGAAGTTTGGCATGAAATCCACTGTATGCTTGTTGATGTCGGCCATCATTTCAGTTGTTATTTTTGCCATTCTGGCTTCGGTGTAACGCATGGCCGCCGCCGAATCACCATCTATCGACCCAAAATTGCCATGGCCGTCCACCAGCATATACCTGGTGGAAAAATCCTGGGCTAGCCTTACCATGGCTTCATAGACCGCAGTATCCCCATGGGGATGATACTTACCTAAAACATCCCCAACGATTCTGGCCGATTTTCTATAGGGTTTGTCCGGGGTAACCCCCAGCTCGTCCATGGCATACAGAATACGCCTGTGGACAGGCTTTAACCCGTCCCTGACATCGGGCAGCGCCCTGCCCACGATAACGCTCATGGCATAATCTATATAAGATTTTTTCATCTCGTCTTCAATGTTAACGTCCAGTATCTTTTGTTCTTTATAGCTTTCCATTTACCTTCCCCCCATCAGATGTCCAAGTTTATGACATGCTTGGCATTATACTGGATGAATTCCCTCCTGGGCTCTACCCTGTCTCCCATCAGTACAGTAAATATCTCGTCTGCCGCAATGGCATCCTCCAGATTCACCTTGAGCAGGGTCCTTTTTTCGGGATTCATGGTAGTATCCCATAATTGTTCAGGATTCATCTCTCCAAGACCTTTGTACCTTTGAAGGCTTACACCGTCTCTTCCGATCTCTTTTAATAGATTTTCAAGGTCTCTATCATTATAGACATAACGCTCGGTCTTGCCCTTGGTCACCTTATAAAGGGGTGGCTGGGCTATATATACATAGCCGTTTTCGATTAAAGGCTTCATATACCTGTAAAAAAAGGTTAATAAAAGCGTCCTTATATGGCTTCCATCTACATCGGCATCTGTCATGATTATTATCTTGCCGTACCTGCTCTTTTCAAGATCAAAATCATCGTCTATACCTGTGCCAAAAGCGGTGATCATGGACTTTATTTCTTCGTTGCCGAGTATCTTGTCCAACCTGGTTTTTTCAACATTCAATATTTTACCCCTAAGGGGCAGTATGGCTTGAAATCTTCTGTCCCGGCCCTGTTTTGCGGAACCACCGGCCGAATCACCCTCTACTAAAAATATCTCGCATAACTCTGCTTTTTTTTCGGAACAATCAGCCAGCTTGCCGGGTAGGTTGGTAAACTCTAAAACATTTTTCCGCCTGGTAAGTTCCCTGGCCTTTCTTGCGGCTTCCCGTGCCCTGGAAGCACTTAATGCCTTTTCTATCACACCCTTTGCCACTGAAGGATTCTCTTCAAAGAATGTTGACAATCCTTCCCCTACAATATTTTCTACCAAACCCTTTATTTCGCTATTGCCCAGCTTTGTCTTAGTTTGGCCTTCAAATTGGGGTTCGGTAAGCTTCACACTGATTACCGCCGTCAAGCCTTCCCTCACATCTTCTCCCGTTAAGTTGCTTTCATTGGACTTTATGATATTATTCTTCCTGGCATAGTCGTTTATGATCCTCGTCAGGGCTGATTTAAAGCCGATAAGGTGAGTACCGCCTTCATGGGTATCTATATTATTGGCAAAGCTGAATATATTCTCTATATAACTGTCGTTGTATTGCATGGCCACTTCTACTGTGGAAGTGTCCCTCTTCCCCTGGATATATATAGGCTTTTTATGCAAAACCTGCTTATTCTTGTTTAGGTATTCAACGAAGGATATGATGCCCCCTTCATAAAAAAATTCCCTGCTATTGTCCGTTCTTTCGTCGGTTAAAGATATCTTTAGCCCTTTATTCAAAAAGGCAAGTTCCCTTAACCGCGTTTTTAGGGTATCAAAATTATAATCTATATCGTCAAATATTTCATAATCCGGTTTAAAGGTTATGGAAGTACCTGTTTTATTTGTGTTTCCTATAACCTTTAATTCGGAAACCGTTTTTCCCCTTTCATATCTTTGATGATATACCTTACCATCCCTTCTTACTTCCACTTCCATCCACTGAGACAGTGCATTCACCACCGATACACCAACTCCGTGGAGGCCTCCGGATACCTTGTACCCTTCACCACCGAATTTACCTCCGGCATGGAGCACCGTCAAAGCAACCTCCACAGCCGGTTTATTTAATTTAGGATGTATGCCCACCGGTATACCTCTTCCGTTATCTATTACCGATACCGAATTATCCTTTCTTATAATGACCTTTATTTTGTCACAATATCCTGCCAGTGCTTCATCGATACTGTTATCCACTACTTCATATACAAGATGATGCAATCCCCTACTACCCGTACTGCCTATGTACATACCCGGCCTTCGCCTAACTGCTTCCAGTCCCTCAAGGACTTGGATCTGGGACTCATCATATTTTTTATTGAAATCATTTACACTACTATTGTCTTTCACTTAAACTGTTACCCCCGTTTCTAAAATTATAAAGTACTTACAAAACCGCTTCTTTTCATTAATGTAGTAGATGAAATCGGTGAAAGGTATACAACGCTCTTTTTATCTATTTCGGTAAGAATAAAGGATTTCGGCGCGTCTTCCGATATAACCCTAACAAAACCCTCTTCCTTGGCAATGGACAAAAACTCCCTGGTATCATCAGATGACATTGCAGTACTGTAATCAAAAATCGCTATAATATCCTTTATAAATACTACTATGTCACCACCCAAGTGCAAAATCATAAATTACCCTCCAATTACAAATAAATGCTTTATCTTTTTATTATATCCTTTATTTAATATGTCTAAAAGCCTTTGTCGATATTTTTTGCTGACAACTTCAAACTTTTACCCTTCCCTGCTCAACGTGAAATATCTTTTTATCCAAACCATGGGCATGCCCCATCCAGTTCAAATCCGTACAGGTAACAACCGATTGCACCTTGCCTAAATTGGACATAAGCATTTGCTGTCTTTTGACATCCAACTCGGACATAACATCATCCAACAATAAAACCGGATATTCTCCCACATCATCTTTAATTATATATATACCGGAAAGTTTTAGGGATAATGCTGCTGTCCTATGTTGGCCCTGCGATCCATAAGCCTTAAGATCCAAATGGTTGATATATATATCAAAATCATCCCTGTGGGGACCTTGTTGCGTGGAACCCAGCATTATATCTCTTTCCCTGTTTTTTTCAGTAATCTCCATAAACCTTTGTTTTATTTTGTCTAAATCATTATATTTTATATTACTAATATATTCTATATCAAGGGTCTCTTTTCCCATGGTTAAGTCTTTATGTAAACTTGAAACAGTATTCCTTAGTTTATCTATAAACCAATGTCTGGTTTTTATTACCCTACATCCCTCTTCAACCAATTGTTCGTCCCATATCGACAATGTACTTTTAAGTCCAGACCTTGTCTGAATTTCCTTAAGAAGCATATTTCTTTGCTGTAATATTCTGTTGTATTGCTGTAAATTGTATAGATACCTTGGCTTCATTTGACAAAGCTGTATATCTATAAATCTCCTTCTCTCCCTTGGTCCTTCCTTTACCAGCTTCAAATCCTCCGGCGAAAAAATTATAACATTTAAGTTACCCATGAGTTCCATCAAGCGTCTAATTGCCACTCCGTTAACCTTTATTATTTTTTTTCCCCTTTGATTCAACTTGATCTCTATTATACTTTTTCCCTCTTCCCTTTGTAATTCGGTTAAAATAAAGCATTCCTGTTCATTGATCCTGATCAATTCTTTATCCTTGGAAGTTCTATGGGATTTTCCGGTACATGAAAAAAATATGGACTCCAATATATTAGTTTTCCCTTGGGCATTATTGCCAACTAAAATATTAAGCCCGGGTATCATGTCAAGCCTAAGGTTTTCGTAATTTCTAAAGTTTACCAACTTCAAAAATTCTATATGCAATAAAAACACCTCATTTTAGGATGTACTGCCTACCATCGTCAAGCACTACCGTGTCTCCCCTTTTGAGTTTTTTTCCTCTTTCAGTGGATATTAAACCATTTACTTTAACCAATCCACTTTTAATTAATGCATTTGCTTCGGACCCGCTGGACACCGCCCCCGACCATTTTAAGAATTGATTAAGCTTTATGGTATCGGTTTTTATTTTTATTACATCCACCCTTAATATACCTCCATTGTTACAAATTCCCATACATGAAGAATTACATTAGTTTAGCCTAATGTAATTCTGATATAATTATTCACTTTATACTAGCATTAATTGTTGGTAGTCCTAACCGGCAATAAAAGATATAAAAACGAACTACTATCAACCGGTCTGATTATGGCCGGGCTTACATTGGTGGTGCAATCCACAAAAATTTCTTCGCAGTCTACAACCTTTAATACTTCCAGTAAATACCTGAAATTAAAGGAAATATCCAAATCATTTCCTTCTTTGTTTATGGCCAGTTCTTCGTAAGCCTTACCCATTTCAGAATTAGAAGTTATAATAAGCTTTTCATCGACTATCGATAACCTTGCCATATAATATTTACCGTCCATGGCAACCAGCGATGCCCTCGAAACACTATCCAACATATCTCTGCAGTTTACTTTAAATCGGGTGGAATAATCATCTATTATAAATTGTCTGTAATTAATAAATTCTCCCTCCAACAACCTGGAAATAATTCTTGTGTAACCTAAATCAAATAAAACATGGTTATCAGCCAGGGTGATACTTACCTTTGCATCATCCTGAGTTAATACCTTGCTTATTTCGTTCAAGGTCTTTCCGGGTATCACAACGCTCTTTTCCTTGTAAGTCTTGTCTAAGCTGCATGTCCTCAAGGCCAGCCTGTAACCATCCAATGCC
>JBMNSO010000067.1:0-9586 GCA_050945235.1 Mahellales bacterium | reverse complement strand
AATTCCTGAGGTATCCGGAAAATTCCGCCGGCAGCTTGATGACAATAGAATTCGTGGATCTAAAAAAACAGATGACGGTGAAGGAAGCTCTGGAGCATGTCCGGTTCACCGGTACCGATAAGGAAACGGTGTACACCTGCTACGTCATCGACCAGTTCCGCCGGCTGGAAGGTATTATCTCGTTAAAGGACTTGGTTTTAGCCCCGGCTACCACCGTAGTAGCTGACATAATGAACACCGATTTCATATCGGTCCATACCCATGAAGACCAAGAAGAAATTGCGGAAACCTTCAAGAGGTACGACCTGTTATCCCTGCCGGTGGTGGATATGGAATCAAGGCTGGTGGGCATTATTACAATCGATGATATAGTCGACGTAATAGAACAGGAAAACACCGAAGACTTCCATAAAATGGCCGCATTACGTCCCAGCGAAGAAAATTATTTGGATACAGGAGTTATATCCCTGGCCCGTCAAAGAATATTATGGCTGTTGATACTTATGATATCCGCAACCTTCACCGGTGGTATTATGGAAAAATTCGAGAACTCCTTGGAATCGGTGGTTGCTCTTACTTTCTTTATACCCATGTTGATGAATACCGGTGGAAACGCCGGTTCCCAAAGCTCCACCCTAATCATCCGCAGTCTTGCACTGGGTAAGGTAGAAATAAGAGATGTCCTAAAGGTCATATGGAAGGAACTCAGGGTTAGTATACTGGTTGGCATTGTATTGGCATTATTCAGTTTCCTTACAATCCTACTGAGGGGCTTCCCAGTGAATATATCAATTACAGTCAGCGCAACACTGATCATTGTTATTATACTGGCCAAGATGATTGGCGGTATACTGCCAATCATCGCAAAGAGTTTTAAGCTTGACCCGGCAATAATGGCCAGCCCGTTAATAACCACCATTGTTGATGCGGTGACTTTGTTCTCATACTTCAGCATAGCTACATGGATCTTGAATATGAAGGCATAAAAAAATAGGAGTATCGTAATACCACTACCCTTGGTTGGTAAACGATGCTCCCATTTTTGTCTTATATAGCATCCTTTATAGCCAGTAGAAATTCTTCATTGGAGTTGGTCCGCATTAGCTTGGATATCAGCGTATCTGTAACCTCCGCCGTGCCCAAGGTGCTCATGGCCTTGCGTATGGACCATATCCCCTCCAATTCCAGTTGAGACAATAGCAATTCTTCCCTTCTGGTACCAGACTTGTTGATATCGATAGCCGGGAATATTCTCTTTTCCGATAATCTCCTGTCCAGGTGCAGTTCCATATTACCGGTACCTTTAAACTCCTCAAATATCACTTCATCCATCCTACTACCGGTCTCAATAAGTGCAGTGGCAATAATAGTAAGGCTACCACCATCCTCAACATTTCGTGCGGCACCAAAAAACCTTTTTGGTTTGTATAGGGCACCAGGGTCCAACCCCCCGGACAGGGTCCTGCCCGTAGGAGGAATTGTAAGGTTATAAGCCCTGGCCAGCCTTGTAATACTATCAAGGAGTATAATAACGTCCTTTCCGTGTTCCACCAGTCTCTGGGCCCTTTCCAGCACCATTTCGGCTACCTTGGTATGATGTTCCGGCTGTTCGTCAAAGGTCGAATAAATTACTTCGCCCTTTATCGACCGTTTCATATCGGTAACCTCTTCCGGCCGTTCGTCTATTAATAATACTATTAATTCCATTTCAGGATAGTTAAGGGTTACGCTGTTGGCTATCTTCTTTAAAAGAATTGTTTTTCCTGCCTTTGGCGGTGCAACTATCATTCCCCTTTGGCCTTTGCCTATGGGTGCTACCAGGTCAATGAGCCTGGTGGATAGCTCCTTGGGTATTACTTTCTCATTTTCAAGGGTAATGCGTTTATTTGGATAAATAGGAACCAAATCCTCGAAAGGCGTGCGCCTTATGGCCACATCGGGGCTATCTCCATTTACAGTTTCGACATATAACAGTGCCGAGAATTTTTCACTGTCCTTGGCCTTCCTGGTCTTCCCGATTATTCTATCACCGGTTTTTAAATTAAACCGTCTGATCTGTGACTGGGAAACGTAGACATCCCGCGCACCGGACAGGTAGTTGTCAGACCTTAAAAAACCGTATCCGTCGGGCAGTACTTCCAATACACCGTCGGCTTCGCCGCATTCATCAGGGCTTAATGACTCGGGCATGGTCCATTCCCTCCGTGGTCTGATATAACCGGTATGGGTGGGAGCACCGCCCTCAACCGGGACTTCCCTGGAGTCTACAGCGCCGTCTTTTTCCATTTCTGCTTGGGGTTTATGTTCCGCCTGATAGGCATCGGGTTTCTCAGCCCTTTCTGCCCTATGCTCTTGAATATCGGGCACCGTTTCTCCATTTTCCGTCCGACGAAGCCTCTTTACTGTCCCGTCGCCCTGGGTAGCCCTTGATTCTTCCTCCGGCTGTTCCCTATCTTCCGGCTTCGGCACATCCTCCCTTAGATCTTGTCCTTCCTTTTCTATCTTTATTTGTTCAACTGGTTTAATGGGGATTATATTTACAGTCTTCTTAGGAATTTCATCGTCCTTTGGCTGTTCAGCCTCATCTATGGGTTTTTGCTCTTCTTTGGTTTTTGTCTTTTTCCTGGTCTTTTTTGTTTCAGAAGTTGGTTTGGATTCGGGTGATTGAGGTGGCATCTCTTCTTGCAACTGTTCTGTTTCCTTCAGTTTTTCCATTATCCGTTTTATCAATTCCGCCTTGGGAAAAGTGGTCACACTTTTTACCTTAAGCTGCCGTCCAAAGCTTCTCAACTCATGAATAGTCATGCGCTGTAAATCATCTATATTCAATTGAACTTCTCCTTTCGAATGTCATTCTCTCTTAGTTTTATAGTATTGCCATTATATAGCATAAAAATACGTAATTTCCTAATTAACTGACCCCCATCAGGGAAATAGAACAGGCAACCAGAAAAATAGATGCTTGTTTAAATGGGAAAATAACGTACATAGCAAAACGGAAAGATATACAATATTATTTAATATATAATATTACATAATGATTTTTTAGTCAAGAAAAAAAGCGTATAAACATTAGTTTATACGCTGGGTTTCTAAGCCGATGCCTACATAAATGACATCCATGGATTGGAGGCATTTTAGATCCAATGCAGTTGATGCCCTCACAATTGCACTGCCCATGCAATTCCTGCACATAAGGTTTATTGAACCGGCATTAAGTCCCACAACTATATCGTTGCTACCGCACCGGCAAATTATCCTGCCCTTGTCATGGAAATCCTGTATCCTGTTAAAGACCTCCAGCATAACCCCTGGGTTTATAAAAAACTCGTTCCATTCCATACCGGTCAAGGCGTCATTCAATTTTTTGTCCCTGTTGTCCAGTATGGTACAAACATCCTTTATACATCCAATAAGACAGTTTTCGTAGGAGAATAGCGGACAGTATAGTACCAGAACGCGCTCGGTCCACATACGCTTCCATTTTATCCTATAATTATGGATATTGTTGCAGGCAAGGCACCATACATTGATATTACACCATTTTTTGTCTGTCATGGACAGTCGGACCAGCATATTGGAACACTCACACTTACTTTCGATGGTCTTCTCCCCGGAAAAATCGAAGGGCTGTATATCAACAATATTTAATTTGCCGCATTTAGAGCATTTAACTGCTATGGATACCTTGTTCATTATATTATTCAAGGAAAAATACCTCCCGTTTTCACAAAACCGATTATAAATATTTATTCTATAAAATATTTATATTTCCTGCAAAAATTAACAAATTATTTTATTTCGTCCTGTAGTCTCATATCATTGTATTGGCATTTCCTTTTTGATACAATTTAAGAAAAGATCATTAGGAGAGGATTAGAATGGAATACGTTAAACGGGCCTATGGATTGATAAGCAGCCACCCAATAATACTGTTGCCCCAGATTGGCAACATTGTTATAAGCATTATATACAGTATTCTTACTATAAACCAAACAAATGACCTGATAATTGGTGCCCAAGACCCATTATCGATGGTTACAAACCTGGGCAACATTATGGTTATGAGTCTGATAGTTCCCTTGGTCATAGGCTTTATGGGATTAATCATTTATGCCGGCACCGGCAATATGATTAAATCCGCAATAAATTGTAATAGCGTATCTATCAAGGACTTCGGCGAAGGCATTAAGAAATACCTGGGGAAAATAGTATTGAGTACCCTCTTGGCCATGGCCGTTGCCATACTGGCATCTCTGGTGATAGCCGTCATAGGCGTCTTGTTATTGTTCCTCGGTTTCGGAGGGCTAAATTTTACCGACGGGGGTCAGATATACCCATTTGGCACCTTGTCCACGGGGGGTATCATTGCACTGGTAATCTTTATTCTAGCTATAATAATACTTGCGGTAGTGATAAGCGTTTTAATATCCCTATGGCTTCCGGCCATTATCATGGACAATGAAGGGGTAATAAGCGGTTTTTCCAAGGGCTTTAAGGCAGCAAAAAAGAATTTTTGGACAATACTTGGCATAGGAGCATTATTCACCATAATAATCTTAGCAGTTGTTATCGGCCTTAATCTCTTATATGCCGCCATCAACCGCACCGCCCTGATGGATGTACCCCCCTTCCATTACATGAACATAATTTCAAATATTATAACAATCATATTAACCACAATCTTTACCGTCTTTCTCTTCCTGATTTACAAGGATACCAGTGATAAAGAGGCAACCCAAGGGGCTAATGGAAGTGATAAATCCATCCAAGGTGCCGAAGGACCCGATGGGGGTGGAAACCAGGATAATAAAACTAATGGAGACAGTCAAGATGAGAGCTCTGCTGGAAAGGCCGAACAGGATACATCGCCCGATCGGGATAACGGTGATGCTCATATTCCGATTGTATAATAATGTTTCTCATAATTAAAGAAAGAGGCAGACCATGTATTTCACGGTTTGCCTCTTTTGCAGTTTAGATATATCTTTTCGTTGCTTTTATCGCCCTTTATTTTGCTTTACTAAATTCCAAGGAGGCCTTGATAAAATCCCTGAACAACGGATGGGGCCTATTAGGCCTTGACTTGAACTCGGGATGGAATTGTACCCCCACAAACCATGGATGGTTATCCAGTTCAATTATCTCCACCAACCGTTCATCGGGGGATACGCCTGATATCACCATCCCGTTTCGCATACATTGTTCCTTATACCCGTTATTGAACTCATACCTGTGCCTGTGCCTTTCATATATCAATTCGGTATCATAGGCCTTGGCGGCAAAGGATCCCTCCAATAATTTGCAGGGGTACAGGCCCAGCCTCATAGTACCGCCCTTGTCGTCCACCTCATTCTGTTCGGGCATTAAATCGATAACCGGATGGGGTGTATCGGCATCCAACTCACTGCTGTTTGCGCCACTGAGATTAAGTACATGGCGGGCAAACTCTATAACAGCCGCCTGCATGCCTAGGCATATGCCAAAAAAGGGCACCTTGTTTTCCCGGGCATATTTCACCGCACATATCTTGCCTTCAACGCCCCTGTCCCCGAATCCGCCGGGAACCAATATACCGTCCACATCGCCCAGCAACTCGTCCACCCTTTGTGGAACGACATCTTCGGCATGTATCCACTTGATCTTTATTTCGGTATCATTGTAAATACCGCCATGGGTCAGTGCCTCAGCTATGCTTAAATAAGCGTCATGGAGTTCCACGTACTTTCCGACCAGGCCGATGGTTATACTGGCCTTAGGGTTCTTAAACCTGTCAATCATGCTCCTCCATTCCGCCAGGTCGTGTCCTTTGCATTGTAAGCCCAGTCTCTTGATCACTATATCATCCAGGCCCTCCCTTTCAAGCATCAAGGGTACTTCGTATATGCTGTCGGCATCTAGGTTTTGTACCACATGATCACCGCTTAAATTACAAAAAAGGCCTATCTTGTCTTTTAGTTCTTTGGAAATGGGCTTCTCGGTACGGCATACGATAACGTCGGGTTGTATACCAATACTCCTCAATTCCTTAACACTGTGCTGGGTGGGCTTTGTTTTAAGCTCACCGGCTTTACCTAAAAAAGGTACCAGAGTGACATGTATGAACATGACATTTTCCCCGCCTATATCGGCCCTTATCTGCCTAATGGCTTCTAAGAAGGGTAGGCTCTCAATATCCCCAACGGTACCCCCTATCTCGGTTATCACGATATCAGGGTTGCCTTCCCTGGCTATCCTGAACACCCTGTTCTTTATTTCATTGGTGATATGAGGTATTACCTGCACCGTTACCCCCAGGTAATCACCCCTCCGCTCCTTTGATATAACCGACCAGTAAATCTTCCCGGTGGTCACATTACTGTTTTTGCTGAGATTTGTATCTATAAACCTTTCATAATGGCCAAGGTCTAAATCCGTCTCCGCTCCGTCATCGGTAACAAATACTTCCCCGTGCTGGTACGGGCTCATGGTTCCGGGGTCAATATTTATATACGGATCGAATTTTTGTATGGATACCTTCAAACCTCTGCTCTTTAATAAACATCCCAAGGATGCTGCCGTTATCCCCTTGCCCAGGGAAGAAACAACGCCTCCTGTTACAAAGATATACTTCGTGGCCATACAGCTACCTCCGTCGCCAAAATAATAATGCTTATAATTCCACTATCTAATTTTATATTTCCCTTTTATATGTGTCAAGCTAAAGGGCATAAATAAAATTCAGACGGGGCGTACCCATCTGAATTGTAATAAACCCTTTATTTATAGTTCAATACAACTACCCGGCCATCCGATGGGAGGGTTTTATTATTCAGTTCTATTTCATTGGTATCGTGCCTTTCATAATCGCCGACTATTTCCAAAAATGGGTCTATGGTATCTATTTTAAAGGTCAATACATCGGTCCTGTAATGCATGGGGATGACCATCCGCGGTTTTATTGCCTGGATTACCCCCATGGCCCCCACCTTGTCTACGGTAAAGATACCGCCCACCGGTACCAATAACACATCCACTGCTCCAATATCCGCTACTTGTTCTTGGGACAACATATGACCCAGGTCGCCTAAGTGGCATATGTTAATATCATCCATCCTTATGTTAAAGACGATATTTTCCCCCCGTTTGGCACCTCCCATTTCATCGTGCCAAGTCTTGATACCCCTTATTGCCACGTCCTTTATATGAAACTCCCCTACTTTATTGATAAGAAGCGGTACTCCCCTCACCCCTTCCACATAATTGTGGTCATAATGGTCATGGCTGACGGTTATCACATCCGCACTTTGTCCGGGCAGGTCATAGCCCACCGACTGGTCGAAGGGATCGGTTATCACTGAAACACCTCTTTGGGAGGTAAGTTTAAAACACGCATGGCCAAACCATTTAATCTTCACTTTATACCCACTATCCTTTCTTTACATTTTATCAGGAGCCTTTATTTTAAGAAGGTCGAGCACATTTTTAATGACCGTCCTAACCGAGGTAATAAGGGCCAATCGGGCCTGCATAAGCTCCTCATCCTCCAGCTTGACCCTGCAGCTGTTGTAAAAGGAATGGAACAGGGAAGATAAATCCAAAACATACCTGGTTATCCGACTGGGTTCCATGGTTTTTGCCGCTATGGTTATTTCCTCGGGATACTCGATTAATTTTCTTAAGAGTTCCAGTTCTGTCTCATGGGTCAAACAGCTGTAATCTATGGTCTTAAAATCCTTAAGCCTTATCCCATCCTGTTCCACCTGTCTTAATATACTGCATATCCTGGCATGGGCATACTGAACATAAAAAACCGGATTATCATTGGATTGTTCGACCGCCAGGTCCAGGTCAAAATCCAGGTGGCTGTCGGCAGACCGCATATTAAAGAAGAACCGGGCCGCGTCCCTGCCCACTTCGTCAATCAAATCAGCCAGGGTAATGGCCTGCCCCTGCCTTTTAGACATCCTAGCCACTTCACCCTTCCTTAGGAGCCTAACCAACTGCATTATTATAATATTCAGCCTGTCGGGGTCACAGCCCAGGGCCCGCATACTGCCCTTCATCCTGGCCACATGGCCGTGATGGTCCGCACCCCAAATATCGATCACCCGGTCATAGCCCCTTACCACAAACTTGTTCCGGTGGTATGCAATATCACCGGCAAGATAGGTGGGGATACCGTTATTCCTAACCAGCACCTCGTCTTTGTCGGCGCCGAAGTCCGAGGCCTTAAACCACAGGGCGTCGTCCTTTTCATAGGTATAGCCCTTATCCTTTAGGTAGTCTATGGTATCCTGTATATCACCATTATCGTACAATGACTGTTCGGAAAACCATACATCAAATTCCACCCCAAAGGCGGCCAGGTCTTCCTTCAACTTGGCAATATTCTTTTTTAACGCGTATTCTACAAAGGCCTTCCGCCGTTTATCGGATGGCATATCCAGGTATTTGTCCCCTTCCTGGTCTATTATGGCCCTGGCATGGTCTATAATATCCTGGCCCTGGTAGCCACCTTCGGGCACCTGGGCTTGATGGCCCAACAGTTGCAGGTATCTGGCCTCCAGGGACTTCCCGAACTTATCTATTTGATTTCCGGCATCGTTTATGTAAAACTCCCTGTCCACTTGATACCCCGCCGCCTCCAGTACACTGGCCAGGGAATCACCCAGAGCGGCACCCCGGGCATTGCCCATGTGCATGGGACCGGTAGGGTTTGCGCTGACAAACTCCACCTGCACCCTGGCGCCCTTGCCTATGTCCACCCTGCCATACCTATCCGTAAGTTCCAGTATGACGGGCACCACCTGCCACAGCCAGTCCTTTTTGAGATAAAAATTTATAAAGCCCGGCCCTGCCGTTTCCACCTTTTCAATAAAGGTATCTTTATATTCCATATTTTTTATTAATATGGCCGCTATCTCCCGAGGGGGCTTTTTCACCAAGCGCACCATGGTCATAGCGGTGTTCACCGAAAAATCGCCATGATTCCTTTCCCTGGGCACCTCCACCTGTATATCAGGTACCTGGTCAATTTCGAGCTGTCCCCTTTCCCGGGCACTATTAACCGCCTGGTTGACTATTCCTATTATATCTGCCTTTATGTCATCTACTAAATTTATCAATGTTTCCTCTCCTTTAGGGTGATTGTTAATTCGTTTGTGCTGGTATATATCCCGCCTATGTCCAACTGATATTTAAGGAACAGGTTGCCACCGGCCTCGTCGACGGCAGTGTCCACCATGGTAGGAAATATACCCAGTTCGAAGGTGCCATAGGGGGTATCGTAATGGTTTACATATTTCTTCCCCTTTTGGAATATCAACTTGGTGGTATTGCTGCCTACCCTCTCCATGGATATGGTATCCGGTTCAATTGTAATAACGGTCTTCCCGTCTTCCTCCCATAATTGGTTTTCCTCATATTCAATATATATGGTATCTCCTGTCTTGTATAGTGTTCCCATAGTTACCAGTTCTATTTCATTATCCCGGCCTTCCGGGTATCTCTGTTTCCCTGTAACGGAAATTATCATCTTTTTCTTAAATATAGATACCACCACCTTCTCTCGGACTTATACTGCGCCGCCCCTGGGCTGTTGCAA
>JBMNSO010000066.1:0-9613 GCA_050945235.1 Mahellales bacterium | reverse complement strand
AGCTCGAGGTTTTCAATTTTCATTTAAGTTAACAGAACGACCATTTCTTAAAGGAGGGAAAAACATGAATAAGCTGTCCATAGTTTTGATAATCACAGGTTTTGTTATCATAGTTTTACCATTTATAGATGACCTTATTGTTAAAAGCAGGCAAGAACAACTCATAAATGAATATGAAACACGGGTAAATAATCATTCTGATGTTTTAGAAAACTATAAACAGGTTAATAGCATTTTAAGCAGTAATGGAGATTATAACGCCCCTGTTCCCAATTATACGCAAGAGGAAAAAGACATCGACCATGACAGTGAGCAACTTGATAGTATTGATGACAATCAAAAGAAAGAAAGGATACCCAAAGTTCAAGGAATACTTAGAATAAACAAGATAAACCTAAAACTTCCCATTTTTTACGGCACCTCACAAAAAGAACTGATAAACGGGGTAGGACTGGTCAAAGGAACGGCTAAAATCGGTCAGAAGGGAAATATGGTATTAGCCGGCCATAGGGGAAGAACCTTTGGCCGGCTGTTTAACCGTCTGAATGAGCTTGTTTCGGGAGATGAAATTGTGGTGGATTCAGAGGGCAATCGTTTTGTGTACGTAGTTTACAACAAAGAAGTTGTTGATCCTGATGATACCCATGTTCTATTCGGTCCCAAGAATGAAATGACTTTGACCCTTATCACCTGCCATCCCCTTTACGAAACTAGCCACCGCCTAATAATAAAGGCGAGGATTGTAAATTAATACTCTTTTTTCTTTGAATAATCACCCTTGTTCTTGGTCATTGACGTTTTTTTGCCGGCGGCCCTCATCTGTGCATCGTATGAAGTATCAATCACAATCCATTTTCCTTTGCTTTCAATATAAACTTCATTCCAGGCATGATATCCTTCGACACCGGAAGCATATCCCTTTACGAGCTTGGCAGGTATACCCACACTTCTTAGCATCCCAGCAAATAACGAAGAAAAATCGTAGCATATACCCTTGCGGGTTTTAAAAGTCTTTTCTATATCGGGTACATAGTTGCTGGGCAATTTGCCCAATTTATCCGCATCATACCTGATTTTTGAAACAACATAATTATATATCTTTTTAACCTTATCCATATCACTTGAAGAATTCCCCGCCAATTGCTTAGCAGTCTTTATTGCCGACATGGAATTGTTCCATCTTATCATCTTAACGGAAGCCAAATATGCATCATATTTTCCCGAAGTTTTCACCTCAATGGTTTTGGAACTAATGGTGCGATATTGGGTACCCTCAACGTGTTCCATAACCCGGATTATGTATTTTCCATCCCCCATCTGTAAGGGAAACTTCTCCAGACTGCCATTGGCAGTAAGATCATAGGCATATCTTTTACCGTCTTTTTCGATTAAAACCTTATAGCGTTTATTATCGGGCTTTTTATACTTTACTCCGACATAACCGGACTTAATGCCACTGGTGTCTATAACCGGTGCTGAAGGTGCCTCCTTAGGTTGGTTTTGCTGTGTTTCCTTATCTTCCTTCTTAGGTGAATTCTTCTGCTGTGTATCCTGTCCTGCATCCTGGGAGGGATTTTGTTGCTGTGTCTTTTTTTGGGGTTTCTCTACCTGAGACGGTTTTTGCTTCTGGGTTTCTTGCTTAGCTTTTGTTTCCTTAGACAGGTTTTGCTGTTGCGTCTTCTGTTGGGGTTTCTCCACCTGGGGCTGGGTCCGACGCGCTTCGATCTGGCGTGCTTCGGTCGGACGTTCTTCCACCTGGCGTTGCTGGGTATACTGCTGTTCTTGCTGTTGCTTTGTTTCCTTAGGTTCAAATTGTTGTTCTATTTGTTGTATATGCTGCTGGGTTTGGATCCGGGATTGTTGTTTGGGCTTGTCCATCTGTGAAGCGGTACTGCCCCGGGGAATAGATGTTGATATGGTTTTACTATCCATTTCAGCAGAAGCAACGGACGGCTTATTCGGGCCGGTAATATTCTTTGCAAATGTCATTTCGTCAGCAGGTTCTTCCATTGCTTTTCCGGAAGTGCTCAAGAAATCGATATCCGGATTTTGTATAGCAAAAATAGAGCCGGACAATAAGATAAAAGCAGCAATACTAATAATTAATATTCTGCGCATGAAAAAACTCCTCCTTCGGTAGCTCGGCTGCCATTCTTTCGAAAGGCCCTATGGCTTTGCGTCCTTACCTTTCGGTAAGTTTGCCTTTATCGGTGAAAAGCTTTGCGCTGCAAGTTACGGAAATATTTACCTTTGAATATATTGTAACATCCTACCAAATTGGCGTCAAGAAAAATGTGGAAAAAAAACCGTTTTTGCAAAACGGTATCGATAAGCTATTCAGATGAATTATCCCTAAAGTATTCTTCCACAAACCTCGGTACATTTTTCTCGGCATCATCATTGATAGTTACCACCTTGATGCCCGCCATCTTTGCCCTTCCGACAAAATCGCCGGCGGTAGATGTATAAAAGGAAGTCCCGACCACTAAAAGGGTATCGGCCTTGCCAATGACATTTATTGCGTCAAAGTATCGTGCTATCAAATCACCGTACAATACCACATTGGGCTGGAGTACCTCTTTACATTTGGTACAATATATGGAATCAAAAATAACCCGAAAATCATATTCTACATTGCAATTTGTGCATAAAACAATATCCATATTCCCATGTACCTCAATGACATTTTTACTGCCTGCCCTCTTATGGAGCCCGTCTATATTCATAGTTACCACATCCACTCCGTACTCAGCCAGGGCAAGATGGGCCCTATTTGGCTGTGCCTGCTCCGACTTCCTTTTGAACATTTTGAGCACATCATAAAAGTCTTTTGGATTATTATTAAAATATTCCCGGGTAAGCTTATCGCGGATACCCTCCATTTCGTTAAAAGTAGGGATACCACTTTGCCTTGATATCCCAGCCCCTGTAAACGCAACTAAAGTTCCCATACTAACCGCCTCCATTATATTTTATAATGGGTTGCTTATACCCACCCTAATCTTAATAATCACTCCCATCTAAACAACTTTACTGCAAAACCGCCGAATATTGCAGCAATGCTTAGCAGGATAATAATTTCTACAACATTGTCAGCCAGATGTCCACCCAGCCAAATCCCTTTTAGCAGGCTGACACCATAGGTCATAGGCAGGATCTTTGAAATATTAATAATACTCTGGGGCATTATTTCAATGGGTATGGTGGCACCGGATAGAAACAACATTGGGAAATAGATAATATAGGCAATGGTAGTACACACTTTCATATTTTTTGATAGGCCCCCTATGAGTAATCCTATGGAGAAAATCCCCAATAGAATAATGACAAACGCAACTATTGCCTCAAAAAGATTGCCAAAAAAGCCAAGATCAAAAACTACTTTACCCAGGACGATTAACACCACCAGCCCTAAAACAGTCATCAAGATGTTCACAAAAAACTGGGAAAGTAATATCTCTACGGGCTTAACCGGTGTTACCATGAAACGCTTTAGAATCTTTCTTTCACGGTATTGGGCCAATGTAAGGGGAAATGACATTAAGCCCGTTACGGCGATAATCATGTTTATATAACCCGGTGTGGATACATCCACTGTCCCAAATCCTCCCATGAATTCACTGGGTTGGTTGCCGTAAATTGTCCCAAAGAGTAATAACATTAAAACAGGAAAAATCAGGGCAAAGAAGAGTGTAATAAATTCCCTGTTGATCAGTCTCCATTCCATGGCGGTTATTTTCCACAATCTCTTCATGCCTCTTCCACCTCCCAGGCCTTTCCCGTTAATTTAAGGAATGCTTCTTCCAACCCAGGCCTGTTAATATCAATCTTTCTATAAGAAATCCCTTTGTCTTTTAGGAGAATTACTAAATCTGTCAAAACATCTTCTCTATTGGAATGAATTTTAAGTCTCTTGCCTTCCCTTTCTATGCGATTAACGCCTTTAATGCTATTCTTGATCACCGGGGCAATATCTCCGTCGGCTTCAAATGAAATAACATAATCAATGCCGGCTAGATCAATAACATCATCGATATTGCCTAAAGCAACAATCTTACCTTCGTCAATTATACATATTTTATCGCATAAAACCGATGCCTCTTCCATATAGTGGGTTGTTAAAAAAACCGTTCTGCCTTCATTTTTCAATTCCTTGACACAAGCCCACATCTCCCTTCTGGACTTGGGATCAAGTCCTGTTGTCAATTCATCAAGAAAAATAATCTTAGGGTTGGGGATCAGCGCCAGGACTATGGCAATCTTTTGCCTTTGTCCACCGGATAATTGGTACATATAACTTCTTTTTTTATCAGTCAGATCAAATCTTTTTAGCAGTATTTTATAGTCAAGGGGATTTTCATACATTGACGAAAACAGTTCACAAATTTCCCATAACCTTATTTTGTCCTGATAGGCAGTCTCCTGTAATTGTACACCAATCTTGTCGTACAATTTCCTAAAATGGACTTTGGGGTCGTGCCCCAAAACTCTGACCTCGCCCCCGTCCCTTTGTTTCAGTCCGATGATGCACTCGATTGTGGTTGTCTTACCTGCGCCGTTGGGCCCCAGCATACCGAAAATACTGCCTTCTTCCACCGCAAAGGATATACCATCTACAGCAGTTATAGGCTTATATTTCTTAACTAGGTTTTCCACCTCAATAACATTCACAGATTGACCCCCCTTTCCCCATATTTTCAAAGGATAATATAGGGTTTTATTTGTTTCTGTTCTTCAGACTATCCAGCAGTTGACTAATCTTTTCCCTTTGTTTTCTTTCTGCTTCTTTATCAATGGTAAATTCAACTCTTAGTATATTTCCTTCCTTTATGCCCTCCGGCAAAAACCTTACCGGGATATCCACCTTTATTTCATCATCCCCAAATAGAACCACAGCCTGTCCGTTTTCGATCCTATCAACAACAGCCCTCATAAATACCTCCTGATTTTTATAGGAATATAGATTACTATGCGTCTTTATAGCCTACTGTGCTCCTTTATTGCTTACTATGACTCTTTATAGATTACTATGCACCTTTATCCAGCCTTTTGGATTAACCAAACTTTAATCTTTTCTTCCCTGATCTAAAGACACATTTACATCATAGGTTTGACCGTCTGTGGTTATTATAATGGTGCCATGGACATCGGTCCTGTATACCTTAACCCTTGCATTGGCCAGCCTCTCCAAAGTTTCAACATGGGGGTGGCCATAGCTGTTGCCCTCTCCTACCATTATTACCGCAACCTCCGGTGATATCGCCTCCAAAAAGGCGTCGCCGGTGCTGGTACTGCTGCCATGATGGCCAACCTTTAAAATAGTGCTGTTAAGGTCACGACCCCTGGCTAGGATCTCCTTCTCGGAGGCCTCTTGTGCATCCCCCGGAAGCATAAAGGCTATATCTCCGAAGGTAAGTTTTGCCACTATGGATGCATCATTCAAATGCTTATCGGAAGGGTCGGAGGGATGGAGTATTTCTATTACAGCTCCATTATCCAGGTTCCTTTTCATGCCTGCCCTACCTTCGGTAAATTTAATGTTCTTTTCATCTATCAGAGTTAAATAATCCTCAAAGGTTTTGGAGGTATGGACAACGGCGGGATCCACCACTTCCCTGACTTTCACATTTTGAAGTACGTTAATAAGCCCGCCTATATGATCAGAATGGGGATGGGTACCAATGACCATATCCAGTTGGTCAATGCCCAGGTCCTTTAAATAATCTACCACGGTGTTGCACCTCTCCCCGCCATCGATTAATATGTTTTGGGAGGATGCCTGGATCAATATTGAATCCCCCTGGCCAACGTCAATAAAGTGCACTTTAAGCTCGCCGTCGGTAATTCCTTGTCCATCTTGGTCAGTTTGAACACCACCGTTATAATCCCCAACAATCCCTTCAATTAAGGAGCAACCTGAAATAACTAACAGTGCCGCCACTATTACGGCAATTACAATTTTTCTCATTCTTTACCTTCCTAGTTTAAAACTTAATCAAACAATGGCCTACAAAATATTAAATAAAGATATAAATGATCCTTTACAACAGAGCCAATATTAGATCCGCGTGATCCCATCTTTTACCTTGTTTATGTGTTCATTACCATCCAGGATTTCTATTTCAATATTAAAGGATTTTACCTCTCCGGGTTCTATATATTTAATGGATCTATCAGCTTTTGCCTGTGCCCTTCCCTCTACAAAACAATTACAGGGTTCAATACCCAGTACATATTCTCCTTCACCCATTTGCTTCCACTGGGTAAAGTTGGTCAGTTGTCCTTTATTAAACCGGATAACAACCCCCAGTCCAAGCCTTTCATTGATTAAAGCAGCGCAGGTATTTCCCTGGGAATCGGTTTTTAAATCATGATAGAATACCTGTTCCATATAATCCGGTGTAGGTTTTTGGAATACGTTGTAATCTTTGACGCCCTTTTTAGCTTCCTCATTGGCCGGTCTTACTTCCTTAGTTGGGATGACAAAAACCGCATCTTCGTCCAGCAATGGATATCCCAGATTAAAATGGAACAACAGCATGAGGGGTTCCCTTCTAAAACCGTAGTTTTCTATTGTATTTTCAATGGTTATTTTATTTTCTCCTGCCCTGCAGGTAATTTCCCGGTCTAAAACCACATTTTCGCCAAAGACCTTAGCCTCCCGCATCCTTCCCTTGAGCTTCATAACGGGCTGATCCTTTTCCCATTCAATTGTTGAGCTTACGTTCTCACCGGGGGTGTTGGAAATACGCCCGTGCTGGCCAAAGGCTTCCCCACCGTCGATGCAAGGCGAACCTACATTCATTAACCCACAAGTTGTAAGAAAACCTGCGTAAAAACTCCTTAAGAAGTTAAACCCCGTTTCGTTATAATACTGTGGTGACACGATGCCCGTCTTGCTTATGTAGCTAAGATTATTTCCTTTATAGGACAGCCAGGCAATATCCATACATCTATCTGGAAGCACCGTAAACTCTAAACCGGACCCGCTTTTTACGTCAACCGCCCTAACCCCCTGGGCTTTGCCGCCGCTTAAGGTATATTCCTTGATACCGAACACTTGCGTAAAATCTCCGACATACTTAAGGATTTCCCTTTTGGTAAAATCGATTTTAGACATGCTCCCGTCTCCTTTCGTTTATTTGGTTAATTCTCCTGCCCACAATCTTATGTGAATATGCCCTTTAAATCCCTGTATATAATTAAGTGGGCTTCTATTTTATTATACAACTTATTATACAATTATTCCCTACCTATTGTTAAAATCCTTCTCCTGTATGATTTTTTATATCCATACCTACAACAAATCCTATTATTTAATTGATTGCCTTGTGCTTAACTGTCCATACAAACCTACTTAAAACTTTTCAACCAGGTTCCCTTGAGAATTAACCCTATAAAATTCACTTAATTGATTAATTGAGACGGGCCCATCTTATATCATGGCCAACAGATATTGAAATTAAATACCTGTCCTTTTAACAGTCAACCGGAAAAATTAGTGCTATCACTGCTTTAAGCTATTGAGCTTGTCAATAGAACTCCTGTCTTTGTGGAGTATCTCACCGGCCAAATCCCTTGATTTATCATCAAGATTGCCCCTTAAAACCTTCTCTGCCATGTTTACTCCCTTGGTTTCGGCCTCTACTGCTTTTTTTATTATTTCCGCAGTATCAGTTTTAAAACCCAGGTCCATATTAACATTGATATCAGCCATCTTACCTTTCATCCCAAGGTTCTCATGGGGCCTGCCGCCAATGTTCTGAATATAATTAGCTAATTTGTTTATATTCTGCCTATGTTGCTCCTGGATTTCTTGAAAAACCTTTTTTATCTCTTCATCTTCTATTCTATAGATAAAAGTGTTAAAGCCTTCCACTGCCATGTATTCACCCTGTAAGAGCTTATTAAGGGACTCTATCGTTTCTTTATTATCCACCACTTTATAGCCTCCTTCATAGTTCGTTTTTCTGCTTATAGTACTCTTATTTTTCCACCTATACAAAGACAAATACAACCCAATATAAGGCTATTAAAAAAATTTGTAGTCTACATTTCCTTTCTATTTTTCAAGAGAATAGATGTGTACCCTGCATCAAGCTTTCCGCAATTAAATATGCTTTTAAAAATGAGGCTGATATTATAACCAGCCTCATTTTTCGATCACCATTGGTCTCATCATATCATTATCCTCATGTTCCAGTATATGACAGTGCCATACATAATCACCATAGTGTTCTTTGAAGTGCATAATAATCGATGTTACCTGCCCCGGGTCCGTCCTCACCACATCTTTGGGACCCCTTTCGTAATCCAACGGAGGAGTTAAACTGTCTAAATCAAATTTATAGTTTCCATTTTCGTCGAAATCATCCTCGGTAAACACTTTTCTGCCCAATATCTCAAAGTGTACCAAGTGAAGGTGGATGGGATGTGGAAAATCGAAATGATTGACTAAATGCCATATTTCGATGGAATCCAGCTTGGGTTTTTCAGTGGCCGGCTCATCCCATGTTTTATTGTTAAGCAGATGAAGTACCCTACCGTAATGGTCCGTAGTTTCATCCAGGTGCAAAGTCCTCTCCTTTGTAGCTGAAGCGGGGTTAATTTTATGAAAAGGCATTAATTCCTCCGGGATAGTACTATTATCGGGACATGACAGCTCATCATCCACGATGAATTTCATAATAAATTCAATACCGGGACTGGGAGGAGCGGGTGAGTTATTCATTAAAAATATTTCCTGTCCCTTGTACTTTGAGAAATCTATAATTAAGTCCATCCTCTCGGCAGGTTCCAGTATAAAAGAACTTAGCTCTACAGGATGGTGCAATAATCCCAAGTCGGTGCCAATTTGATGGAACACTCCTCCGTTATCTAGTTTTAATTCATAGGCACGAACATTGGATGCATTCAATATTCTAAATCTGTATTTCCGAGGTTCAACCACCAGGTAAGGCCACACTTTACCATTTACAACAATGGTATTGCCAAAGAAAAACGAGGGCGTCGACGGAATAGGGTTATCAACCGGCGGCGTGGCGTTATCAGGATAGAATAACGATCCGTCCTTATTAAAGGATTTATCTTGAATCATAATCGGTATTTCATAGGGACCCTTGGGCAGATTAAGCCTTTCCTCCAGGAAATCCCTAATTAGGTAGAACCCCGCCAATCCTGAGTATACGTTCAGCCTGGTTATTCCTATGGCGTGGTCATGATACCATAGTGTGCCCCCCGCTTGATGATTTGTATATTCATATACTTCTTTGGTAAACTTCGGTCCGGTAAATTTATAGTCCTTTGAAAACCATGCCTCAGGATGTCCGTCGCTGTCAGATTCTACATTTGCACCATGGAGGTGGACGACTGTCCTCACATCCGGAGTATCCATAGTACCGTGGAGGGTATGGTCAACAGGAAGTAAATGCTTACGAGGTAGTTGGTTATCCCATTTTACCTTAATAGTAACATCCTTTGGAACCATAAAGGTAGGGCCGGGATAAGTTCCGTTATAACCCCAAATGGCAGTTGGAGGGAAGTGGCTATGGAATTTGTGGTATGCCTGTTTCATTTTTATATGATAAAACAACTCGTTTTCCCTTAATTTGCT
>JBMNSO010000065.1:0-9653 GCA_050945235.1 Mahellales bacterium | reverse complement strand
TGTGACAGGTGGGATTATAGAGAATAAAGGTCAAATAAAGGGTTTATTGGAAAGGCAGGTAAGCAGTTCCATTCTATGGGAAGAATGCGTGAGAACCATGGTAGAAAATGGAGTTAATACCTTTGTTGAGATAGGGCCCGGTAAAGCCTTGAAGGGTTTTATCAAGAAAATTGACAAAAACCTTAAGGCTGTAAATGTTGAGGATATTAAAACCCTTAGGGAAGTAGAAAAGGATATACTGGGGGGATTAAAATAATGCTTAATGGGAAAACTGCAATTGTAACCGGTGCTTCAAGGGGCATTGGTCGGGAAATAGCCATAGAGCTAAGTAAGTCAGGAGCCTGTGTAGTCGTAAACTATGCTTCAAATAGTGAAGCAGCCTTTGAAGTTGTAAAATCCATCGAAGACAACGGTGGTAGTGCCATAGCTGTAGCGGCCGATGTATCGAAGAAGGAAGATGTAGAGCACTTGTTCAATAAGACCATACAAAGGTTCAAAACAGTTGATATTTTAGTTAATAATGCAGGTATAACCAGGGATGGATTGCTGTTGCGGATGAAGGAGGATGATTGGTACAAGGTAATACAGACAAACCTGGACGGGGTATTCCACTGTACCCAGCAAGCTAGCAAAATTATGGTCAAGAAAAGATATGGAAGGATTATTAATATAACATCGGTTATTGGCATAGTTGGAAACGTCGGACAATGCAACTATGGTGCTGCAAAGGCAGGCATTATCGGGTTTACAAAATCCATTGCCAAGGAACTTGCCGGCAGGGGTATTACTGTAAACGCAGTGGCCCCTGGATTTATAGACACCGATATGACCAGGGTGTTGCCGGATAAGGTTAGGGAAAGCATATTGGCTAGTATACCCCTAGGATATTTTGGTGAACCAATGGACGTAGCAAAGGTGGTAGCCTTCTTATCAAGCGATGATGCCAGGTATATAACCGGGCAAGTAATAAATATTGACGGCGGAATGGTTATGTAATATCATCTTATTGTAGGGAATTTTTTGCTAACTTGGAAGGGAGGTGAGAGAAAATGGCTTTTGAAAAAGTAAAAGATATTATTGTTGAACAATTGGGGGTTGATCCTGAAAAAGTTACCTTAGAAGCTTCCTTTATAGATGATTTGGGTGCTGATTCGTTAGATATCGTTGAGTTGATTATGGCCTTGGAAGAAGAGTTTGATCTGGAAATTCCAGATGAAGAGGCTGAAAAAGTCACAACAGTGGGTGATGTTGTAGAATATATAAAGAACAATACTTAAAAAAAGAAAGTCCCGCGGTGTATACTACGGGGCTTTCAAAAAAATAGTATGTCAATTATTATTATAGAATAAAAAGCTATAATTTGGTATATATTTTTTAATTTTCTTTAGACTGCAATGTAGATTATGGGAGGTTTTTATGAAAAACAGAGTGGCTATAACAGGGGTGGGCCCCGTTACCGCTGTTGGTACAGGAAAGGATGTCTTTTGGAGGAATATAAAATCAGGAACAAGTGGGATTGATGTTATAGATAGATTCGATATCAGTGATTATTCATCAAAAATTGGCGGTCAGGTGAGGGACTTTAATCCGGATGATTTCATGGATAAGAAGGAAGCCAAGAGAATGGACAGGTTTACCCAGTTTGCCATTGCGTCTTCCCAGCTTGCTGTAGAGGACAGTCAGTTGAATTTGAATAATGTGGACAAAAATAGACTTGGAGTTATACTGGGCAGTGGTATCGGAGGCATTGAAACCTTTGAGCAGCAGCATACCATATTACAGAGTAAAGGACCAGGTAGGGTAAGCCCTTTTTTTGTTCCTATGATGATAAGCAACATAGCAGCCGGATATGTTTCCATAATGTTTGGGGCCAAGGGATATAACGCTACTATTGTAACTGCCTGTGCGTCCGCTACCAGTGCATTGGGCATAGCTTTTAAGGCGATTCAACGGGGGGATGTTGATGTAGTAATAGCTGGTGGTTCGGAGGCATCAATAACTCCGATGGCAGTGGCCGGATTTTGTGCAATGAAGGCATTATCCACTAGGAATGACGACCCGAAAGCTGCCAGCAGGCCCTTTGATGCCCACCGGGACGGTTTCGTAATAGGCGAAGGTGCGGGGATATTAATATTAGAAAACATGGAGCACGCAATTAATAGGGGAGCCCGTATCTACTGTGAAATAGTGGGGTATGGTGCAACGGCTGATGCCCATCATATTACAGCACCTGCCCCTGAAGGCGAAGGCGGAGCCCGGGCTATGAAGATGGCTATAGATGATGGGGGAATAGAACCTGGAATGGTGGACTATATCAATGCCCATGGTACATCTACGCCATATAACGACAAATTTGAGACCATGGCCATTAAAACCATATTCGGCAAACACGCATATAACCTAGCCATCAGTTCAACTAAATCCATGATCGGCCATTCCCTGGGCGCTGCCGGAGGCATAGAGGCTATTGTTACAGCCCTTTCAATATACGAGGGCTATTTAAGTCCTACTATAAATTACACCACAAAGGATGAGGATTGCGACCTCGATTATGTTCCCAATACTGGGAGAGGTGCCGATATAAACTATGCATTATCCAATTCCTTTGGTTTTGGCGGGCAGAACGCCACAATACTGTTTAAAAAGGTTGAAGGATAGTCCCTTTGATAAGACAAAGGACCAGGCGAGCTTTCCAGATTTTACTGTAAAGTTTGCCTGGTTTTTTATTTTATAAATAATTTTGGGTAGAAATATTGTATAATATATCATGTAATCAAATATATGGAGGTTATAGCTTGAAAATTACCGCTGATAGACGAAGGAAACTAGAAGAGATTCAAGATATGATTGGATATACATTTAAGGATATTGATATACTTAATACTTCTTTGACCCATAGTTCCTTTGCCAACGAAATGAAGGACGGGACTTGCTATAACGAGAGGCTGGAGTTTTTAGGGGATTCGGTGTTAAATGTAATAATAAGCGATTTTCTGTTTAAAAAGTACCAACATTTATCTGAAGGTAGATTAACGAAGTTGAGGGCAGTGATTGTTGCCGAACCTTCCTTGGCATATTGCGGCAGACAGATAAACATAGGAAAATATCTTTTACTGGGCAAGGGCGAAGAAAATACCGGTGGCAGGAACAGAGACTCAATAATAGCCGACGCTGTAGAAGCATTAATAGGCGGTGTTTATATAGACAGCAATTTTGAAAGTTCAAAGGCCTTTGTCCTAAAACTTCTTAGCAGTGTGATAGACAGGGTAATGTCCGGTGAATACCATAGGGATTATAAAACTGAATTGCAGGAATTATTACAAGGCCGAAGTAGTGAAAATATAACATATGAAGTAATAAGTGAAACTGGTCCGGACCATGACAAAGTATTTAAGACCCAGGTGATGCTGGGCAACAGGATACTGGGCAAGGGCAAGGGTAGGAGTAAAAAGGCAGCAGAGCAATCAGCTGCAAAGGAAGCATTGGACAGCGGGATTGTTAAAAATGAAAAATAGATATATCATTCCTATTTTTATACCTCATTTTGGTTGCACAAATGATTGCGTTTTTTGCAACCAAAGGAAGATTACATCGGTTAGCAGTGAATCAGTATCAGCAGAATATATAAAAGAAAGAATTAAGCAGTATTTGGATATTTATACATCGGTTGATAGGAGTAATATAGAAATAGCCTTCTATGGCGGCAGTTTTACTGCTTTGAGCATAAAAAAACAGAAGGAAATTTTATATGCCGCAAGGGAGTTTATAGAAGAGGGCGGGATAAACTGTATAAGGCTTTCCACCCGGCCGGACAGTATCGACACTGGTATCTTAAGGCTTTTAAAGGAAAACTATGTCAGGGTCATTGAATTGGGTGCGCAGTCCATGGATGACGGAGTACTTGAATCTTCCAAAAGGGGACATACTGCTGCAGACACACAAAAGGCTGCGGCTTTGATAAAGGAGTGGGGCTTTAGCCTTGGACTGCAAATGATGATAGGCCTTCCCGGTGATACCGACCATAAGAGCGTCAATACCGCATGGACGCTGTCAAAACTGCAGCCCGATTTTGCAAGGATATATCCTACTTTGGTGCTGAAGGGTACACACCTGGAGAGACTATACCGTCAAGGGTTGTACAGGCCATTGACTTTGGACCGGGCTGTGGAGTTGTGTAAAAAAGTATACATGGTATTTAAGCATCATGATATCCCTGTTATCAGGATGGGACTGCAGGCGGCAGAGAATATAAGCTTAGGTAGGGATGTGGTGGCAGGGCCGGTTTATCCTTCCTTTGGCGAGCTGGTGATCAGCAGTATTTACTTAGACATACTGACTCTTGCATTGAAAAGCCATGGCCAGGAAAGTGGTCCCATGTTTGTGCACGCTAACCCAAGGGATGTTTCCAAAGTTATTGGCAATAAAAAAAGGAACATTACATATTTAACGAAAGAATTTGGCATCGGCGAAATAAAGGTGATACCGGATGGTGAAATGGAGAAGGGTATGGTTAGGATATCTTGGGGTAAATGGTCACAAATAATCAGCCAGGACGATTACATAAAAAAGATGGGCAGTCCCCTTACATTACTCAACAATAATTAACCATGTTTTGATTATATAATAGGGGTGGGTTGTTTTGGAATGTATTTAAAAAAGATTGAAATAATAGGTTTTAAATCCTTTGCCGAGAAAACTGAATTTATATTTGACAGGGGAATAACTTCGATAGTCGGGCCCAATGGCAGCGGAAAAAGCAATCTAGCCGATGCCGTTAGGTGGGTGCTAGGCGAACAAAGTGCCAGGATACTGCGGGGCAGTAGGATGGAGGATATTATATTTTCCGGGAGCGAAAAAAGGAAACCCTTGGGTTATGCCCAGGTATCCTTATTAATTGATAACAGTGACGGCACTTTACCGATAGATTTTTCTGAAATAGAAATATCAAGAAAAATATATCGTTCCGGTGAAAGCGAATATTATATGAACAAGGTATTGTGTAGATTAAAGGATATAATTGAACTGTTTCTAGATACCGGGATTGGCAAAGAAGGATATTCAATTATAGGTCAGGGAAAAATAGATGAGGTATTAAGTACAAAGTCCGAAGACAGAAGGGGAATATTTGAAGAAGCCGCCGGCATTGCAAAGTATAAGGCAAGAAAATCAGAAGCTACCAAGAAGTTGAATCAAACCGATAACGATCTCACCCGGATAGATGATATAATAAACGAATTAGAAAGCCAGTTAGGGCCGTTAAAGGAGCAAAAACTGGTTGCTGAGCAATTTTCCCGGCTAAAGGGACGGTTAAGGGTATTAGAAGTGAATTTGTATCTTAAAATGTATCACAGGATCGATAAAAGGGCTGTGGAACTGAATGAAAGGCTTAAGGGATTGGACAATGATGTATCTCAAAAGAAGCAAGAGCTTGATAGGGTTAATATGGAGTATGATACATATAAAGAGAGATTGGCGAAGACCCAGGATAGTATATCGGAATTGCAGCAGTCTATGTACGATATAATGACGGAATTGGAAAGGAAGAAGGGGAAAATAAATATTATAAAGGAAAGGCAAAACCACCTATCAACTGAAAGGGACAGACTGAATAGAGAGGTTACAGATTTTAAAAACAGTCTCTCAAGGGATGAAATCGAATACCATCAGTTGACTGACAAAGCCAGGCAGCTTGGCGGCGAGATAAAAGCCAAGGAAGATATGATAAAGGAGTTGCAGAACCAACTAGACATCCTGGAAAAGGATATTGCCCATCACGAACAAACAATGACCCAAAGAAAGAACAGGGTAATTGAAATTCTAAACTCCATGGCAGAGAACAGGGCCCGGATAAAGAGTTATAATGTAATGCATGACAATATAACCTCCCGGCTCAGGCAGCTCAAGGATAACCTTGAAAGGGCCTATCAGGAGAGGGATAGTCTTGGCCATTCTCAAGAAAGGGAGAAACGGGAGCTGGATAAATGGGTAGCTAATTATCAAGCTTTGGTAGGGGAAAAGGATAAAAAAAGACAGTACCTGAATAAAAAAAACCAAGAATTGGACGACCTTAATAATCTGATAAAGGAAAAGGATGGTGTCATTAAAGAGCAAAGCGCAAGACAAAGATTTCTCATGGAACTTGAAAAGAATTATGAAGGCTTCAGTAAATGCATAAAAAATATTCTAAAGGATATTAAGGTTGATAATAATTTGGGCCGGAGAATATGTGGTGTGGTTGCACAATTGATTGAAGTGGCTGCTGGACATGAAAGGGCAGTCGAAACGGCTTTGGGTTTTGCATTGCAAAACATCGTCACTGAAAATGAGGATGATGCAAAATATGTTATTGATTATTTAAAAAATAAGGGATATGGCAGGGCTACTTTTTTACCAATGAGCAGCATAAGGCCTAGAAAGCTGGGGATAGATATAGCAAAGATTAAAAGCTTCCCGGGTTTTATCGATATTGCCAGTAATTTAGTGGGATGCGATAGCAAATATAGGAATATAGTGGAATATTTATTGGGCAGTGTGGTTGTGGTTGATAATTTGGATAATGGAATTAAAATGGCACGAATGTTTAATTATTCCTTTAAAATAGTGACCATAGACGGGGATATTATAAACCCTGGTGGTTCTATGACCGGTGGTGCCTATAACAGGGAAAACGGGCTGATTAATAGAAAAGCGGAAATAAAGATGCTTGAAAAGTCTGTGACGGTTTTAACAGAAGAACTAAACCGCTTGGTGGAGACCCAGAATATATATATTAGGGAAATAAATAATATCAAAGAAACCCTGTCAAATATCGATAATGACATACATGATGCACATTTAAGGATACAGGCCTGCAAAACCGGTATAGAAAATGCCGGGAATAATTTACAAAAGATAGACGAAACTATTAAACAACACAGGGCGGAATACGACCATTTAACCAATGATAGAGTGGAAATAGAGAGAATGATTTCGTCATTAGAGGATGAACAAAAAAAGCTGGGTAGTGAGGAGGCCGACTTTAAAAATACTATACAGTCAGATGAGGATGGATACCTTAAGCTGGTAGCCTTGAAGGAAGAAAAAAGCAAGTTGTTAATGGATACAAAAATATATTTTTCATCATTACAAAAGGAAGAACAGGGATACAACCAGCAGATTTTAAAAATAAAAAGGATGAGAACCCAGGCTAAAGACAGTATCGAATTAAGATTGCAGGAAATAAACCGGTGCGAGGGACAGGCCAAACAGCTTGAAACGGAATTGAATGATTTACTAAGGGATATAAGGGCCTTAGAAAACAAAAAGGATCAACAAACAAAGGAAATCGATGATCTTAATAAGCAAAAGTTAGAACAATACAATAAATTAAAGGACCTGGAAATTATGGTCACCGGCATGGCCAAGCAATATGAGCAATTAAGGGAAAAACACCATAGGGTCAGCATGGATTTTAACCGATGTCAAGTCGAGTGTGAGAATGTAATAAACAATTTATGGGAACATTATGAACTGTCCATAAATAAGGCCAAGGAATTGGAAGATGAAAAAATTGATATGTCTCACGCTAAAAAGGAAGTGGAGGTTTTAAAGGCCAGGATAAAGGATCTAGGGCCGGTTAACATGAATGCAATACAGGAGCATCAAAGGGTAGAAGACAGGCTCAAGTATATGACGGAACAACGCGGGGATTTGGTGAACGCAAAGAACAACCTAAAGGGAGTAATACGGGATATAACAGCCACTATGGAAAAACAGTTTAAGGAGCAGTTTGAACAGATAAATAAGAACTTTTCGGATACCTTTAAAGCATTATTTAACGGTGGACAGGCGCAATTGGTGTTAACAGATGAAGGCAATGTACTGGAGTCGGGCATAGACATTATTGTCCAACCGCCGGGCAAGAGACTTCAAAATATATCGTTATTGTCCGGCGGGGAAAAGGCCTTGACTGCAATTGCAATACTCTTCGCAATATTAAAACTGCGGCCTACTCCTTTCTGTATATTGGATGAAATAGATGCTGCCCTTGATGATACTAATGTGGATAATTTCGCCAGGTACCTAACCCAATATTCCGGTACTACCCAATTTATTTTGATAACCCATAGAAAGGGGACCATGGAGGTATCTAACAACCTTTATGGTATGGCAATGGAAGAAAAGGGAGTAACAAAGATGGTTTCTGTTAAATTGCAAGAAAAGGTGAGCTAAATTTAGAAGAAAGGTAGATATAAATGAAGGGTTTTTTTAAAAAGGTTGAAATATTCGACAAGCTTAAGAAGAGTTTGAGCAAGACCAGAACGGGTATTACCGATAGAATAGAGCAATTGGTCGGTTATTATAAAAACATAGATGAAGAGTTTTTCGAGGAGCTGGAAGAGATTTTAATGACAGCTGATGTTGGTGTGCAGACTACATTAAGTCTGGTTGAAGATATAAGAAAGGAAGTTAAGAGCAAAAAAATAGGCCAACCGGATTTGGTAAAGGGATTACTCAAGGAGAAAGTACTGGATATATTGAGGGACGGTGGGGATACCCCTTGGGAAGAAAAATACCCTAAGGTTTTATTGATAGTGGGTGTAAATGGTGTGGGGAAAACAACCACCATAGGCAAACTGGCCAATTTATATAAGGGCGATGGGAAGAAGGTATTGCTTGCGGCGGGGGATACCTTCAGGGCTGCTGCTATAGAACAACTGGAGGTATGGGGTCAAAGGGTAGGAGCGGAGGTCATTAAGCATAGTCACGGTTCCGATCCCGGTGCGGTAGTCTTCGACGCCATACAGGCATCAAAATCTAGGAAGGTTGATGTTTTAATATGCGATACAGCCGGACGGTTGCATAATAAGAAGAACCTAATGGAGGAACTAAAAAAGATTAACAGAATCATTGACAAAGAATGGCCGGAAGCGGACAAGGAAGTGTTATTGGTATTGGATGCCACCACCGGGCAAAACGCTATTTCCCAGGCTAAGACCTTTAAAGATGCGGTCGATATATCGGGCATATTACTAACCAAACTGGATGGTACGGCCAAAGGCGGAATTGTCATTGCGATAAATTCTGAATTGGGCATTCCGGTAAGGATGGTTGGTACCGGCGAGAGGGTGGAAGACTTACAACCCTTTGATGCCAAGAACTTTGTAGAAGCGCTGTTCAGTTAATGAAAAAACAAGTATTGTACGGTTAACCCTACCGAGGATATTTTCTTTTGTGCAATGGGCTTAATATATCCAGTTATTGATGTTGGAATTGAAGCTTATAAATTCTACAAAATACCGGTAGTATCAACTGGAAGTCTGTGGGGAAGGGTTTTATAATAAACTGTTGTGACCTTTTGTCATATATTAATAGAGTTAGTGTTGACAAAGGAGAATACTATTTGTATAATAAGCACTGTAAAGGATATATCCTTTACAGTGCTTATTATAGTATTGTGTCAATATTAAACTATGTAGGAGTATTAAGGTATTATATGGAAGAGGTTGTTAAAGTCGGTTTATTGTTAGATTTTTACGGAAGCCTGTTAACAGAACACCAGAGAAATATTTTAGACATGTACTACAATAACGATTTTTCCTTGGCTGAAATATCTGAGTTAATGAATATAAGTAGGCAGGGAGTCCATGATACCATAAAAAGGTCCTGTAAAA
>JBMNSO010000064.1:0-9771 GCA_050945235.1 Mahellales bacterium | reverse complement strand
CGGTTCTTTCCTTTTTATGTTTAATGTTGGCCCATTTTGAGTGCCCAGCCATATAAATACTCCCCTTTATCCATAAGATTTGTAGTTCAATAAGTTTATTTTGTAATGTTAGCGACAAACTAAAGCATTTCATTGAATTCCTTTGGCGGCGAAGGAGGAGGGCAGCGTTTGTGTTGGGAAACCCTTGCCATGACTTCTATCCTATTTTTAACCCCTTCCGGCAGCCAGCCTTTGTCCTCAATAAAAGCATCTATATCATCATAACGCAGCTGCATTTCTTCCTCATCGGTTTGATTGGGCCATAATCCCGCAGATGGCGGCTTTGCTATGACTTCCATAGGTACGCCGATGAATTCGGCCATTTCCCTGACCTGTCTTTTAAGCAATATGCTTATGGGCAGCATATCCACCCCACCGTCACCATATTTGGTGAAATAGCCTGTCAAATACTCCGCGGCATTGTCCGTTCCTATTACCAGACTATTGTTCAATTGGGCTATCATGTACAGAGTACACATCCTCAACCGCGCCTTTAGGTTGCCCCTTGTAAGGTTTATGGTTCGCTCATCTTTACCCGTAAAAATACCCAGAACCTCTGCATTTTCCATTAAACGGGAATAGGTACTAGACAGGTCGAATACTATAGGCTCAAGTTTAAAGGTACTACAAACCATATCGGCGTGGTTAAGGTCTTCCTCTGTACTGTAGCAGGGCATAATTACCGGAATTGTAGTTTGAGGAAACACCCTTTGGCACAGGCCCAGCACCAGAGCGCTGTCCACCCCGCCGGATACCCCCACTACACATCCCCGGGCGCCGGCGGTTGTCACCACCGTTTTTATCCATCCGACAATATTATTGGCGGTATTAATTATGCCTTGTATTCTTTTGCCGTCTTCGTTCATATTACAATCATTCCTCTAAATTATCTAGATAAATATTAGCATGCCGGTCAGCATGATGACAAGTTTTTTTATAAAATTTAATTGATGAAGGTTATTAAACCACATCCAAGTCAATATATATATCTCCCTTGGGTTCAATGGTGGTATTCCCCTTGGTAATATCCAGCATTCGTTTTTTTATGGCGTCCACATCACAGTCCTTAATGTTGACCGTAATCCGTACACGGCTGTCGTATTCAATATCGGCAACGGGATAGTTAAGATTGTATAATTCATTTTTTATTTTGCCGATAAAACTATAATCCGTCACCAGTATTAACTGCTTACCCGGTACTTTTTCAATGATGGATCCCTTGTCAAGGGCTGTTCGGGCGGCTTTGGAATAGGCTCTTATAAGGCCCCCGGCCCCTAGCAATATGCCTCCGAAATATCTGGTGACAACCACTGTCACATTTCTCAGGTTTTCTTGTTTTAATACTTCCAATATCGGCTGGCCGGCCGTTCCACTGGGTTCACCGTCATCACTGAAACGCTGTACCTGGCCCTTTTCCCCGACTATATACCCATAGCAGTTATGGGTTGCATCCCAATGTTTTCTTTTTATTTCCTCAATAAAACCCAGTGCCTGTTCCTCGTCTTCAACTTTTTTTATATGTCCGATGAATTTAGATTTTTTTATTACGATCTCGGCTTGTCCGTAATCCTTTACAGTTCTGTATCCCAGCATAAAAAATCACCCAACGGTTCCATAATTTATCAAAAAAAAAGCAGGTATCTGCTTTTTATGACATTCAAACCGCGATTTCCTTATATTTTTTATACGACAAACTGACCAAAGCCTTATCCTGACTATAAGTAATCCTGTTTATAGCATCATCTATCGGGAAAAATCCACCATCTAAAAAACCTTCGGACTTATTTATCTTGTAACTAGGGTTTAATGCGGCCATTAAATACCATGTTATCTCATTGCATACCGGTTTGTGTCTTGTGACAGAAAAAAATTCGTAACTGGTTTCCCCTACCGCTGATATTATCTCAGCATCTATTCCCGCTTCTTCCTTTACACGACGTAAAGCAACTTCACGGGAAAGGTCACCGTTACGAATTACTCCCTTGGGCAGTACCCATTCTCCCTTTTCATTTTTTAAGAGAAAGACTTGATCATCCTTGAAGACCACGCCCCCTGCGCAAATTCTCCTAAGCATTTTAACCAGCCCCCTAAATTATTGTGTTTAATTATATGGTACAATAAATCCTTGTTATTTTCAACAAAGATTTACTAATAAAGGGCGAAATAAATATTTGTTATCATTTTGGTTGACTATATTCTTCCCCTAGATTAAAAATTAATTCATAAAATTTTGATTTATATTAGCATTCCTAAAATACCAAACTATTCTGCATTGGCTTCAGGTACAACATCCAAAATATGCCCCTTTTCATCCACATTGAGGTAGTAATCGGGAATATCTCCGATAATAACGGTATCCGCCACCGGTACATGGGATACCACTGTAACTAAGTGGGAATCCAGTGGTATTGCAATACGCACCTGTGTTTCCACCCTTACATCTATTTTATGCCTTGTTTGGTTAATCCCTGCCTGCTGAAATTCACTTACAAAGTCTGCTTCCACGGATCCTATGGGCATAACTTCTACCGTTATCATGGGTCCAATATTGGCAAAAATACTGCTCTGTAGGGTGGCACCCAGGGGAATCTGAATGCCTTGTGCGGTTCTTTTATTAAGTTCTTCTATTACATATTCTGTAAGCTCGGAAGCCACCAGGTTCATTTTTACCGTGTTGGCCTGCAGGGCATTTATTTTACCTGAGCTGTCCTTTATTATCTTAACAAAATCTTCATAGTTTACATCGCCCAGCAGTCTCTTACCCACTGCGTTGTTTATCGACTCAGTGGCTATTACCCTGACCTTTGCTTCGCATATGGCAAAGAGTACAGGTTTTATCCGCGTATCGACTATAATGAATAAAATTAACAATATAGCAAATGCCATACCTATGTAAAAAAGGAACTTACCTTTGGAAAACCTCTTTCTACCCACCATAATTATTCCTCCTGTTATATGTTTATGTAACAACGGCAGAGAAGTTACAATAAGATTAAGGTCAATTTGTTTTCGATTTTATTTATGGTATAATATATTAGAAAATCCCCTGTTTTTACACTGTTAAGGAGGAAGATAAGATGAAGTTTTTCCAAAAAGGGAAAAATTCTACCAATAATAAAGATAAGAAAAGAACAGAAACACTCCATAATGACTCCCAAGAAAAGGGCTGGCTGGTAAAGAAAAAGAAACGACCCCATACAGCCCTATCTATTTTTGTTACTTCCCTAAGGATATTTATAATCGTGATTTTATTGGTATTTTTTGTGGGTATAGGTGCGGTGTTTGGTATAGGCAAGGCTTATTTGGATTCTACGCCCGAACTCGACCTTGAGAAAATTGAGAATCAAAGCGAGGCTAGCTTTATATATGATGCAAATGGCGAATTGTTAACCGAATATTATGGCTATGAATACCGTGTATGGGCTTCCCTGGACGAAATACCCGAAGACCTTCAAAACGCCTTTATAGCCATAGAGGATGTACGGTTTAAAGCCCATAACGGTGTTGATTTTAAAAGGATTATCGGTGCTTTTATATCAAATATAAAAAGTGGTAGCGTACAGGGTGCCAGTACTATAACACAACAGCTGATAAAAAACAGGATTTTGACCCCTGAGCGCAGTTACAAACGTAAGATCCAAGAGGCTTATCTTGCAATGCAATTGGAACAAAAGTATACAAAGGAGCAGATACTGGAGGCTTATCTTAATACCATATGGCTGGATCGTTCTGTTTATGGAGTTAAGGCCGCAGCAGAATACTATTTCGGCAAGAAACTCAGTGAACTGAATTTAAAGGAATGTGCCGTGCTAGCAGGTATGACTCAAAATCCTTCCTATTATTCGCCCTATAACAAGAACCAGGAGAATTTTGAGCGCACCGATAAAAGGGCTAATTTGGTATTAAGCTTGATGTATGAAGAAGGTTTTATAACCGAACAGGAATATAATAAGGCCAAGTCCACGGACATTGTGGTAAAACCACCCGAGGAAAATGCTTGGAGTTTTGATATGGCATATTTTATCGAATATGCTATAAGGGACGTAAGAAACCATTTGATGAAAAAATACGATGTCAGTCTGGCGGAGGCTGAACAGATGCTCCTGACCGGTGGTTATAAAATATATACCACCGTTGATCCGGAAATACAGAAAACTGCCGAAGAGGCCGTCAGAACTTATGATAATTATCCCAAGTTATCACAGAATATATCCGTCGGAAAACAAAGCGGGGCCATACAGCCTCAAGGTGCTGCCGTGGTTATGGATCATCGCACCGGTGAAATCAAAGCATTGGTTGGTGGCAGGGAGACTCCTGATGTAAGGCGAACCTTTAACAGGGCTACCGATTCACTGCTTCAGATTGGTTCCACCATAAAACCCATTTCAGTTTACGCTGCTGCTTTGGACAATGGTTTGTCCCCCGCTGCGGTGTTTGACGATATTCCCGTGCCCATTCCAGGATGGAAGTCCAGGTCGGGGTATCCCAACAACTATGATTATTTTAGGGGCCTTATAACTATGCGGGAAGCCGTGAAGTTTTCAGTTAACCACGTGGCTGCCGAAACCCTGGCAGTGCATGTAGGTGTAGACACGTCTACCCAGTACCTTGTAAACATGGGAATTGACCCGGATGGAATAGAGAACAACCTAAGCGGTTTGGCACTGGGAACTTCAGCCATGTCGCCTTTAGAACTGGCAGGAGCATACAGCACAATAGCCAATAAAGGCGTATACCAACAGCCCATGTCCTTCACCAGGGTAGAGGACAAGGACGGAAAAATAATATTGGATAAGAACGACCAGATCAAAAGGGTAGTAATGAAGGAAACATCGGCCTTTATGCTTAACAGTATGCTGGAGGACGTGGTAAAAAATGGCACCGGTTCAAATGTTAAGTTCGGTAATATGCCGCTGGCGGGCAAGACCGGTACTAATGAAAAAGTCAAGGGAGTATTGTTTGCAGGGTATTCTCCTTACTATACAGCCATAGTATGGGTGGGGCATGATGACAATGAAAGCCTGCCAAGAAATTCTTCAGGAGGACGTACCGCGGGATACCTTTGGAGAAATATTATGAAGCCTATCCATAAGGATTTGGATCCGATAAAGATATATGAAGAGGTGCCTGACGGTATAGTACGGGCAACCGTATGCTCTAAGTCAGGCAAACTGCCCACAGATTTATGCAGTAAGGCCGGCCATACGGTTACCGATTACTTTTTATCCGGAACAGTACCCCGTGAAAAGTGTAATTATCATGTTGAGTTTTCTATATGTTCAGAATCCGGTAAGATACCGGGTGAATTCTGTCCTGAAGAGAGCATTGTAACGGGTGTATTTGTTAAACGTCCGGATGATTCGCCCTATTATACTCAACTGAGTCCTGAACAGAGAAAGCTAGTAAGGGATTATGAGGAGCAGTTGCCCAATATAGAAACAGAAGAGAATACATGTGACATTCATACCCTGGAATGGTGGCTGGCGGAAGAAGAAAGACGGCGTCTGGAAGAAGAACAAAATAATCAGGATCCGGGAAACGGAGACGACCCGGGGACAGACCCCGGTACCGATCCGGGAAATGATCCCGGAGGCGACCCAGGAGGCGGCCCTGGTTCTGGCAATAACAACAATAACAATGGTGGACAAAATGGTGGACAAAATGAGTAAAAAGTAAAAAGCGGTTTTGCCGCTTTTTATTTTTTTATTTAGGAACTAAAATCTTTATCTTTATTAGGAGCTGGAATCCTTATCGATATTTCTCAAAAAGCTAGGCCTATATTTCACTTCGGGTATGGGTTTTCTTACGAATATTGTCTTGAGAGATCTGGTATCCAGGGGTATTAACGGCCATAGGTAATTGGTACCGCCGAAGGATTTTGTTGTAACCAATATTATAAGGGTAAACAGGATTCCGGCAATGAAACCAAAATAGTTGAATAATCCGGTTAATATAAGCAGCAATAATCTAAATAGCTTAATGGCAAGGGCAAACTCAATGCTTGGGATAGCAAAGGAACAAATGGCTGTAAAGGCCATATACAAAATGGTTTCGGGTACGAACATGCCTACCTCTATTGCCAGTTCCCCCAACAGCAGGGCACCTATTATACCCAAGGATGTCGTTAATGCATTGGGTGTATGTATGGAAGCCATCCTTAAAATATCAATGCCAAACTCTAAGATAATAAACTGCAATAGTAAAGGTAGGGCACTTTGTTCCTTTGGGCCCAAGAATTTCAGCCACTGGGGAAGGCCGGCCTTGTTTTGTACCAATAGCAACCATAGGGGAACCAAAACGAATGATATCAGGATGGATAACAACCTGACCCATCTGAGGTAAGTACCCACCGTGGGTGCCTGGTAATAATCCTCGGCATGCTGCGTAAAATGAAAGACACTAACCGGCAGTATCATAACGCTGGGGGATGTATCCACTATAACAATAATATGTCCTTCCAGTAGATGGGCCGCCGCCACATCGGGACGTTCAGTATATCGTATTTTGGGCAGCGGGTTCCAACTCCTGCCGATAATGAACTCCTCCAGTGTTTTTTCGGACATCTCCAGGGAGTCGGTGTTGATGTTTTTTATCTTTTCCTTCACCTTATTTACCAGGTTGGGGTTTGCTATATCTTGTATGTACGAAACCACCACATCGCTCTTGGACCTGTTGCCCACCGATAATATTTCGTTCCTTAGCTTGGGATCCCTGATCCTCCTACGTATAAGGGCGGTGTTAAATACTATGGTTTCTACAAGACCATCCCTGGAACCACGGGTGACCCTTTCAAGGTCTGATTCCTCAGGGGTTCTGGCCGGATATTCCCTGGTATCCAGCAGTATTGCCCTGTCAAAGCCGTCAATTATAAGTGCGCACATCCCCGACAGAATACGGTCAATCACCAAGTCAAATTCGTCCTGCAGTTCGGTTTCGATATAGGGAATTTTGGTTTCTACTATTTTTTCCAGGGATGCGGGGGCTATCTCTTCCCTGGTTGTTTCCTGTAGCATCTTTAAAATAAAAAACATCATATCATCCTTTGTGAAGCCGTCAACAAAGATTATCGCGGCCTCTTTACCGCAGGTTCTTAGCCTTCTTAGGATGATGTCAAAGTTTATGTCTATGGCCAATTTTTCGGAAAATGCATCTATATTGTCTCTAAGTTTTTTAGATAGTTTTCCGCTATTTGTCACTATAGAATCCACTCCTGACCAATATTTCCTTTAAGGCCTTTGTGGTAATGGGCGCACCTTTACTCACTTCGTCCTTATAATCCATTTTACCGGGATCACCAATACAGATTATTAAAGGGATATTCAGATCCTTTAAAATGCTTAGGGTATCACCATAACATATATTCTCATCCCTTTTGTTGCCGTTTTTATCTACGGCCTGGTTTACAACCTGGCCGGTGTTTGTCACCGAGGCATCGATTGTTACCGGTTCACCCTTTTCCATATTGGAGGCAACGGCTACTACCCCCAGGACTTCAATGTCACTGTCATTGCATATACTGTCTATTACCGCTTCGCCCTTACCATGGCCCAGTACCCCTCTATCATCCACCATAACCACCACCGGGTCATGGGATGCTTTTTTTATCTGCTCCTTTATATATTCACCGGAGTGATTGGTAGGGTTTCCTGCCGAACTGGAGATGCAACGACCGTTGATATTTTTTGTCGCCTGTTCAACTGCGCCCTTTGCTACCATATCACCATCGGTAACGATTATTACCTTTCTTTTATCCATACTTACCACCTAAAATAAATATATTAAACGGAGCCGGGTCATGCTCCGTTTTATTATCGTTTGTCATCGATAACTTCAAATGCAACATGCACATTGGCTTTATACTCAACTATTTTCCCATTCTCAACATTGGCTGTATTATTCATTACTTCCACTCCCACAATGTTGTCAATGGTCTTTGAAGCTTCCTTCACCGCTTCTTCCACCGCTTCCTGCCAACTGTTCTTTGATGAGCCTACCAGATCTAAAATTTTGTATGTTGACATGTTAAACCTCCTTTAGACTATGATATTATTAGTCTGTGGCTTCACCGGATATTTATTCCCCTATACGATTTGTGAATATATTCCTAGTATTTTTTTGGTCATGGCTATCCTCCAGGTATTTGGTTATATCCTTTGCTTTATTTTTCACCGACATCTCCTCTAGGGTATCCAATGTTAGCGTCCTTATATTATGGTAACTTTGCACTTCCCTGCTATGTGCCTTGGTCATGGCGACTCCTTTCCTACCAACGGCCCGTAATTCCCTTAGACTATGGTTGGCCTTCCATATTTATAACAAACTTTGCTCCGGAATAGCTCTTGCTCTGTTCCTTTCTTATAACCAGTCTGAAGGCTGCTACTAATAAAACAAGGGATATAAATAACACTATGGCTAACGTAAAGGTGGTTAAACGGGTTTCCATCACAACTCTCCTTCCGTGTAGTCAAAAAAATTTATTAAATATAGTATCTATCACTTATCGTATATTTATGTAATTTTAAACCACAAAAAAAAGCAGTCCGTCGACTGCTCTATTCCAACATGCTCTTCATTTTTTCGATAACCTTCTTTTCTATCCTCGATACCTGCACCTGTGATATACCCAGCATATCAGCTACTTCCCTTTGGGTTTTGTCTTTGAAATATCTAAGCATTATTATCTGCCGTTCTCTTTTTTCCAGTTTAAGCAATAACTCCTTAAGAATTAACTTATCTATCATTTCCCCTTCGGTATTTTCTTGGTCAGTTAGCCTGTCGATTACCAAGATATCCTTGCCTTCTTCTTGGTATACCGGCTCATGCAAGGATATCGGCACCAGGCTTGATTCCAAGGCATTTAAAATGTCGCCAATATCCAGCTGGGTTTCTTTACTTATCTCCGTTATGGTAGGGTCTCTGTTATACTCTTTCTTAAGCTTTTCCGAAGCGGCCTTTATCTTGCCTGAAAGTTCCTTTACACTTCTGCTTACCTTTATCATACCGTCATCCCTAATAAACCGCTTGATCTCGCCTAGTATCATGGGGACGGCGTAGGTAGAAAACTTTACATTGAACCTCTCGTCATAGTTATTAATCGCCTTCATCAGGCCAATACTGCCCACCTGAAAGAGGTCTTCATATTCATGGCCACGGCCCAGAAATCTTTTGGTAATACTCTTTATCAGTCCAATATTTCTTTTTACCACATATTCCCGTGCGCTTTTACTCCCAGCCTTTGCCTGCCTAAGTATCTCCAGGTAATCTTTATTCTCGGAATCGTAGCTCATAATTGCACCTCCTTTAACTGGAGGTGTCGGTTAAATATTTTTTCAGCGTTACCCGGGTGCCTTTATTGATTTTAGACTCCACTATCACTTCGTCCATAAATGTTTCCATTACCGTAAAGCCCATTCCTGATCTCTCAAGTTCCGGCTTTGATGTATAAAGAGGCTGTTTTGCCTTTTCTATATCTTCTATCCCCTTCCCTTCGTCAATAACAGTGATTTCTATGCCTGTATCATCTATAATGCCGTGGATTTTAACAAAACCCAATTGGTTTTCATATCCATGGATGATGGCATTGGTAACTGCTTCAGAAACAGCTGTCTTTATATCCGCCAGTTGTTCAAGGGTAGGGTTTAGCTGTGCTGCTAAAGCACTTACCACTATACGCGCAAAGGACTCGTTTTGTGAGATGCTCAAAAATTCAACCCTTATCTCATTTTTTTTGTT
>JBMNSO010000063.1:0-9808 GCA_050945235.1 Mahellales bacterium | reverse complement strand
GGCCAAGGCATCCAGCCAATCCACGCCCACCCCTGCACAGGAACCGGCTACATTCTTCTCGCCCAGTACCAGATCGTATGGGCTTACCGATATCCTTGCATCATCGGGGCAGATGCCAAAAGCCGCTACCGTACCGCCGGGGCGTACCATCTTGAAGGCCTGCTCATAGGTTTCTGGCTTGCCCACCGCTTCGATAACATAGTCGGCACCCCGACCACTGGTCAGCCTTTTTACCTCTTCTATTGGATCATCCACTTCCCTTGTATTTATTATATAATCGGCTCCCATTTCTCTTGCTATATCAAGCCTTTTCTGATTGGTACCTAATACTATCACAGGAGCCGCTCCCCTAAGCCGGGCGACACAGCCATGGAGGATTCCCAGGCCGCAGCCAATTACAGCCACACTGGAACCGAGCCTTAGGTTCATGGCCTTTACTGAATGTATTACACAGCTAACGGGTTCGATAAAGGCGCCATCTAAAAAATCGACATTATCGGGCAGTATATGTACCTGATCATAGGGCGCCTTCACATATTCGGCAAAGCTGCCGTCAATATGGATGCCAAGCTGGGTAAAGTCCCTGCACATCAGCTTTTGACCCTGCCTGCAATAAAAACATATACCGCAGCTCATATTGATGTCGGCAGTTACCCTGTCGCCTATTTTCAGGCCCTTAACCTTTTTGCCCATATCGGCCACCACACCGGAAAACTCATGGCCGGGGATTATAGGCAACCTGTCGGCCGAATACTGACCCTGATATATACTCCAGTCGGTACCGCAGATACCGGTATACTTTACTTTTATCAGTACCTCATTATCATCGATTTCGGGTATGGGTACAGATTTGATGGATATAACCCCGGGTTTTTCCACAACAGCGGCTTTCATCATTTTTATCCACCTCGCAAAACCAATATTTTAACTTAATTGAATAGAACATCATTTCTTCCCTCATAGGGAGCCTTTATAAGCAAAGGCTTTAGATATTGTATGGTTTTTTCAAGTCCGTCCTGCCTGCTCATGGTAACATCCTCATGTTCATAGCTCATAACATAGTCATAACCTATCATGGACAGCTCGGTTATTACCTTTTTCCACGGCACCGATCCCCAGCCGGGTATCCTGAACCTAAACCCCCTGTCCAACCTCTGCCAGTCGCCCTGGGGTATAACGCCATCTCTCTTCACATTATGGGATACCACTTCTCCGTCCTTGGCATGGACATGGAATATCCTGTCTGGAAAGGCATTTATGAAATTTTCAACGTCTATACCTAAGTAAATCAGATTAGCCGGATCGAAGTTAAAGCCCCATTCCTTTCTGCCTCCCATTAGTTCTATGCTCCTTTTTGCGGAGTGTATATCATATACCAGTTCATTGGGATGGGGTTCGTGGGCGAATTTTACACCATACTCTCCGAATTTGTCCAGCACCCTGCCCCAGCGTTCTACAAATTCCTGCTCCATTTTTGACCAGGCTGTGGAGGACGGCCAAGGAAAGAACCTGCCGAAATTTTCACAGCCGATAAAGCCGCAGACAACCGGTACCTCCAGGGCATTGGCAGCCTGGGCGGTTTTTATCATACGGTTTATTCCATACTCAATCTTTTCTTCCTTTGTTCCCTTAAATATTGCATCGGTATCTTCGCCAAAGGGACCAAGGATTATCTGACCTTCCGGATGATTGCTCAGGGCAGATATTATCATGCCATGGCTCTCCACCATGGACTTAATCTTTTTTGCGTTATTTCCCTTTACTACCTCTTCAATGTCCAAATGGGGATTGCCCGCAAAGGCCGGAAGCTCTATAGATTGGTATCCCAGTTTTGCCGCCATTTGGCATACCTTATCCAGGTCCATATCCAAATAAGTGGCGGTAAACAAGCCCAACCTCATAATTGTGACCTCCTTTTATAGGTTATTCTTTTTTGCCGGAACCGATAGCAGTATTGAATAGCAAACGAACAATTGATTATATGTAATTCACCTAATCTCTCTTTTCATCACCCCTTGTTTAATAATGGTAAAGACGATATAAAAGTACAATATAATAATTATAATAATTTGGAAAACTAACACGTATAATGCAACGATAATAATTACGGTTGTAGAAAGATTTAAATAATAACTTTTACAGAAAAAGTGCAAGAATAATGCGAATTTTGAATATGTCCTTTAGTCGTTCGGTCGTTATAACCACTATAGTAAATATACCATATTTTATCATATCAGTCAAAATTTTTTTGGGACAAAAAAACCACATATAGACTGGCCTGTACATGACTTTGGGGACAAAAAATCTACACATGAGACCCGCCTGCCATGACCTTAGAACAAAGGGTCCATACACGGACCGGCCTGCATATAGGCCAAGGGGGGCCTGCATAATAGGTCCAGGAATGAAAGAATCCTCCTTAAGCCGCTATTTGGCCAGGAGGATTCTTTTATATAAGCCCTATCAAGTGCGTTTTGCTTTAAGCTTCTTTTCCTGCTTTCGTATCTGCTGCAGGGAAAGGGTATAGGGCTTATTATATGTGGCACAGCCCACCGGTTTTTGGCGAATCAAGAACTCTATGCAATTATCACAGGCGGTACACCATTTTACTTCGTCCTCCCGGCCTTCTATCAATTTGGCAGGTATCAATGGGTCGGCCAGGGATTGCCTGCCCAGGCTAATCATATCAACTATACCGTCCCTAATGTTTTTATCTCCCCAGTACAGGAGGGTATTCCTTTCCCGATCCACCGCCTGGAGCTCATTTTTCCCGTCCCTGAATATGGAATATGCCGAACCGATAACCACCGTTTCGGGCTTTAGATTATCCCTCAACAGTTTTGAGAAATAGTGATGGAGATAGGCATAATCAGGAATCCTTTTATCGGGCTGGGTCAAGGCCAGGGTGATGGACGGGCTGCCGGCCGATTCTACTATATAATGGGCACCCCTCTCTTCCAGCCCCTTTACCAAATCGATCATTTCTGTAAAGTCCATAACACTGGAATCGGGCCCTGCCGTTCCACAACCGCCGGGGAACCCTTCCCACATGGACACCTTTGACCCAATCAAAAAATTAGGATCACCTATTTCCTTGACAATCCTTTCGGCGAGCTCAAAGGCGAACCGGCGCCGGTTTTCCCACGGGCCTCCGAACTTCCATTTCCTGTCATTATACGGTCTGAGGAGTTGGGAGCCCAGATATCCATGGCACAGCTTCAAATCTATACCGTCGCCGCCTATGTCCTGGACCATTTTCGCAGCCTCAACAAATTGATCCATAATCCTTTCTACGTCTTCTTCGGACAATAACTCCCCACCGAAACCGGGCAAGGGTTTGGGAGTCACTCGTTTGGAGAAGTTAGGATTGCTAAGTTCACCGGAATGGGTCAATTGAAAGATTAATAAAGGTTTGTCATTGACTTCCCTCAGTCTTGATACAAATTTCTTAAGGGGTTTTAGGTTATGGGGCAGAATGCTCAATTGGTGTTTCCGGGCTATACTCTCGTAGGTAATGGTTATGGCTTCTAAATTTATTAATGCCGCCCCACCTTTGAAAAGGTTTGAATAACGTTCATAGGTCTTGTCGGTAGGATTACCCTCCGGATCTGCATCGCAGCATTCCATGGCATTTATAGTAATCCTGTGATCACATACCCTGTTACCGATTTTGATAGGTGTAAACAACGCATTTTCAGACATAATTATTCCCTCCATTTTATTTAAGAAAGAGAATAATTAGGTGAATGGTAAATAATCAAATGTTCGTTAATTAAATCATATACTATCCAATTTATTTTTTCAATACCAAAATAGGACACAAAAGGCGCCAGGGGTTTAAGGATTTACCACGTTTATCGGCTGGCCTGCCAGATAGGCCTTTATATTATCCACCGTTGTGTCCATAAGCCTCACCCGTGCCTCCTTGGTAGCCCATGCAATATGGGGTGTTATAAAACAGTTTTTGGCACTAAGGAGCGGGTTGTCGGCCCTGGGCGGCTCCACGGACAAAACATCAAGGCCGGCCCCATAGATCCTCCCCTCATTCAAGGCCTGGGCCAAATCCTCGTCTACTACAACGCCTCCCCTGGCGGTGTTAATCAATATCGCCGTAGGCTTCATTTGCCGAATGGCGTCCTTGTTTATTAATCCCTGGGTTTCAGGCAACAGAGGACAGTGAAGGCTTATCACGTCCGCTTCCCTGAGCAGCTGGGGAATATCCACCCACTTAAAATGTTCTATATCCAGGGGCGTATCCCTTTTACTCCTTGAGGCTGCTATTACCTTCATACCCATAGCCGCGGCTATGGCGGCCACCCGCCGGCCTATCCTGCCAAAGCCTATGATGCCCATGGTTTTGCCTGCCAGTTCCACCAAAGGATAATCCCAGTAACAAAAGTCGGCGCTTTGACTCCATCGGCCGTTTCTCACGCCATTGCTGTGGTCCTGCACATGGTGGCAAATTTCAAGAAGCAATGCCAACACCATTTGGGCAACAGAATAGGTACTATAGGCGGGTACGTTTGTAACCGTAATACCCCTCTCCCTTGCGACGTCTATGTCCACCACATTGTAACCGGTGGCCAATACACCGATATACCTAAGCTCGGGCAGCTGCCGGATTGTATCCCCCGTTAAGGGTGTTTTATTGGTCAATAAGATATCGGCACCCTGGGCCCTATTTATGATTTCTTGCTCCGAGGTGCGGTCATAAATGGTGACCTCACCCAGCTCCTTTAATCGATCCCAACTCAAATCCCCGGGATTTAGCGTATATCCGTCAAGGACTACTATTCTCATGTATAACCAGCCTTTCTAAAATATTAAGATTGAATTAATGCAACCTAAGGTAGGTCCTTTACTAATTCGTTGTACTTATTATACGCTATTTTTTCATTTTGTAATATATTGCGAAATTTTCTATGATGTTTTAGGCTCCGGGCAACCGATAATCGTGTTCACGGGACTATACAAAATACTTCTTGGGCGTTTCTAAATAAAATATTCTCCTTATCCCTTAAGGAGATATCAGCACCGAGGATCATGCCCAATTGGGTTCTCGGGTCCATCCATATACAGTCCGTCCCGAACAGAATCCTCTCAGAACCGACTTCGTTTACAATGAATTCTATCAACCCATTATAATAGATATCTCCCGCGGTATCCATGTAGGTATTTCGGTATTTTTTTAGTAGCTTGACACACTCATTTATCCCGTCATAAAGTCCACCACAGTGGGCAAATATAAATTTTACCTGCGGATATTTTTTTATATATCCTTCAAACAAAGGAGGATAAGATAATTTCTGTACTGGGTTAGTTTTGGACAGCCCCCAGGTATGGGACATTATCGGTATGTTTTTATCCCCGGCATACCGCCATATGGCATCATACCTTTCGTCATCTGCCGCAATGCCATGGAATGACGGATGTATTTTTATTCCTTTAAAGATTTTCCTATCGGAGTATTTTTCCATTATTTCAATGGATTGTTTCCCTATATTAGGATCGTATATGTAATAGCTCAATATTCGTCCGTCTGAATCATTATAAGCTCTTACGCTTTCTTTCATACCCATTTCAATATCATAACACATCAGTGCAATATGATGACTGTTGATACAATAGGATATGTCCAGTTTATCAAGGATATTCATACAACTTTTTACGGAAATATCCGGTGAATAAAAACTCCTTATATTACCCAAGTGAAAATGTGTATCTATGAACATCTTGTGCCTCCTGCATTACTATCCCTAAAGCAAGGATACGTGTTTCCTTCAATCCTTCCCCGTGGGATTAATATCTTCCATATTCAAAAAGTGTGTCCCGCATGGCTATATAGTTTTCCGGCGGAATGTCGTCTGTAACGCTGTGGCTGGTGCTTAATATATATCTGCCGCCGGGCATTAATTTCTCTAAATGGTTTCTTACAACCTGCCTAACCTGCTTCGGGGTACCTGTAGCCAAAGGCCCTGCTATGTCGATGTTGCCCTGTATGGTTATTCTATCTCCGTATTTGCTTTTGATCTTAAATATATCCATGGAATAGGGTTCAATTGGATGGACCCCGTCAACTCCCAACTCAAGTATTATGTCTTCAAATATTTCCGTTATATTGCCACAGGAATGAAACATTATTGGGAGGTTAGCATCCTTACCCAGTCTTACCAATCTTTTGATTCTTGGCAGCCATAATTCTTCCAATATATCCTTTTTTACAAAAGGACCGCTTTTAAATGCAATGTCATCGGCTAAATACAGAAAATCAATCCCCGTGTCTATCGCCATTTCAGTAATCTTTAAATAGTATTCCATACATATATCCAAAACTGTTTCTATGAATTTTCTATCGGTATAAAGTAGTACAAAGAAGTCCTCAAATCCCACCAGAAACTGATAGCAATATTGAAACAAGCAGCCCGTAGAAAATGCAAAACCTATATCGGTACCCTGGGTGGCCTGCTTGTATAAATTCATATATTTTTTTCTGGGACCAAAATCCATTTCCCAATTGGGCTTTACTATCCTGTCCAGGTCATCAAATCCTTTGATCATGCCATGATCTATTATATGCAAAACTCCCTTTTCATCTTTATATTTAAAGGGCACCCAGGCAGCTTCCAAAGCTATTGCGTCCTGCCCGGTATGGTTAACCAATTCAATAAAATCCCAAGGGTCCATTGGCGGATCGTAGAAGGAATCTTCTTTAACACCCCTGGATCCGGCAAAGGTAGAACCTGCTTTTCTTTTTAAAAAATACTCTACAATATTACCTTCGTAGGCATTTTCAAATGTTGGGACCCTGTCGGGCAGGCCATCACCTTTAATGGTCATCAATAGTCTTTCAATATTAGGTTTTTGTATATTATTCATTGGCCTTCTCCTCTTAACATCATAATATGAAACATCCTTCATCGAATATTATCGATCAATGTCTGTAAATTTCTCCCCGCAATTTTGAATTTTACGTCTTCATCTATATCCCCGTGAGTAATGGTCATCATTGAAGCATTGGGATCATTAAAGGGGAAATAACTTCCGAATATAAACCTGTCTATCTTCAAATCATTGACCATGTATTCAAAACCATTGTAAAAAATAAAATTGTGGGTCTCTATATATAGATTTTTATGCTTCAGTAATAGCGGAATAAAAGATCTATTATGATATAGCAACTTTTGATCATTACCCTCAATTATCACCGGAAGTTCTTTGTATTCGTTGCATATACCGTCAACAATATCCCAGTTCACTTCCGTATGCCATAACATAAGGGGCAATCTTCTGTGTTCCATATATTTTAGGATTTCCCCGACGGACCATTTGCTCATGGTATGATTAAGCCTTTTGGGGAACATCCGAACCACCACAACTTTGTTTTCTATCATTTGGTCCATGTAATCTGCGATAACCCTTTCTCCAAAACTAAGTTCAGGAGCCACCACTATTCCGCCGTAAAGCTTATCATAATCTTTTATACATTCTAACAAATCTTTATTGCCCTTAAAGGGATCATATTCTATACATTCTGAATTGGTTACCACAGCCTTTTCAATTGCATGCTTTTTCATCTCACTAACAAGCATTTCAACATTGGTTATTGGGTAAAAAGTCCGAAGGGCAGTGGCTGTCAGCCAGAAGTTTACATCAAAAAACTCATATTTTCCCTTGCTTTGTTTGAATTCATCTATTATAACATCAAGTTGTTTTTCCAAATTGCTCACCTTCCTTTAATTATGCCTTCAGTTGCACCCCAAAAATTGCAGCTGCGTTTTCATATAATATATTTCTTTTGTCCTGCAGAGAAATATCAGCGCCAAGTATCATTCCCAACTGGGTTCTCCAGTCCATCCATAACGCATCCGAACCGAATAGAACCTTTTTGGAGCCTATTTTTCCTACAAGAAATTCAATAAACCTATTATTATATACGTCTCCCGATGTATCCAGAAAAACGTTTTTATATTTTATGGCCAACTTTACGCACTGCATTATGCCGTCATATCTGCCGCCGGAGTGTCCGCAAATAAATGACACTTCGGGGTATTTTCGTATATAGTTTTCGAAGACAGGAGGATAGGACAGTTTCTGAACCGGATTATATGCAGACACAGCCCAGGTATGGGACATTATGGGAAGCCCTTTTGCCTTCGCATAACGCCATACTATTTCATATTCCGGAGCACTACCGTAAAAACCATGGAAGGATGGATGGATTTTAATAGCCTTGAAGATATTCCTGTCAAAATGTGTTTCCATAGCCTCTATACATTTCTCACCTTGGTTGGGATCAAATGCAAAGTAACTTAGTATTCGGCCTTGGGATAACTCATATGCCCTTTTGTTTTCCTCTATCCCCGTTTCCTGGGTTCCATAGGTTAGACCGATGAGATTGGCATTAATACAGTAGGATATCCCTAGCGCATCCATCGTTTTCAAACATCTGTCCAGCGTAATATCGTGGAAATAAAAGTCTTTAGAATAGCCTAAGTGAAAATGAGAATCTATAAACATTTTTTCACTCCTCATATAATAAAGGTGGATAAAAAGGCAGACCTAGACCCGTCAAACCCTTATATCCACCAATATATTTATTTTTTTGGTCTCCAATAATAAGTTCTAGCCCCATCCACAGGGAGGCTTGCGCCACATATAAAGGAGGCTTTTTCGGAAGCTAGGAATACTACAGCATTGGCTATATCAACCGGCTTGCCCACTCTGCCCATGGGAAGACTTTTGCCGTAATTTTTGATTTCCTCATCGGTGGGGTATCTTTCTCTCAACATATCGGTGTCTATAACAGCCGGCTGTACAATATTTACCCTTATACCCTTAGAAGCATACTCTATTACAAGCTGTTTTGCCATGCCCTCCATACCTGCTTTTGCTGCAGCGTAATGGGCACTTCCTCCTCCGTTAATTGTAGCATTGGTGGTAACCATAATAATGCTGCCGTATTCTTTTTTCAACATATGGGGTATAACATACCGGGTAACCAGAAAAGTCCCGTTAAGTACTATATCCATCATCTTCTTCCAGTTTTCATACTTTATCACTTCAAACTTTTCTGGAATCAGTATTGCTGCGTTATTAACCAATATATCAATACTACCGAACTTGCTTACAGCCATATCTATCATTGCTTTAACTTCTTCTTCCTTAGATACATCTGCTTTATATGTTAAAACATCGACCCCGTATTTTAGAAGTTCCTTTTCAAGCCTTTGGGCAGCCCCGGTGGAACGATTATAATTAATAATGACGTTTGCACCGGCAATAGCCAATTGCCTACATATCTCCGCTCCAATGCCCCTAGAACCGCCTGTTACCATAGCCGTCTTCCCTTTTAAGGATATTTCAAATGCCAAAGTGTATCTCCCCCAATATCTTAGTTATTTGGCGTTTAACCCCTTAATACTTGTCTCAATGCAGCTTCAAATATTTCAATAATCTCGTCGGCTTCCTGCCGATTTACTATAAGGGGTGGCTTTATCTTTAATACATGCTTTCTGTATCCACCCGTCCCGAGGATTATACCCTTATCCATGGCAGCCGCTTTTATTGCGGATGCTTTTTCCTTATTCAACGGTTGTTTTGTATTGTCATCTTCTATTAATTCTATTCCAATATGAAGTCCAACCTGTCTTATATCCCCTATTTCGGGGTATTCCCCTTTTAATTCATACAGTCTATCTGCTATATATTTACCCATTTTATTAGTGTTATCTAATATATTATCCCGCTCGATTATTTCTATCTGCTTTAATGCTGATACTTGGGCCACAGAGTTATTAGCAAAGGTATG